>JAQVLW010000036.1:0-11139 GCA_028703945.1 Aliarcobacter sp.
TTAAAACTCTTCTTCCTCTTCAGAATCTGTATCACAACAATAGATACATTTTTCATCAAAATATGAGTATTCATCATAACAATAAAACTTATGGCAACTTTCACATTTAAAACAATCATATTTCTTTGATAATATTTGTTCCAACTCCTCTTCGTTTATGTTATTAGTTTGGGCATATTCTTCAAAAATCATAATTACATTTTCGTTTTCGTCGTTTTTTAACTCTTTTGCTAAATCTTCTAAAGTTTCAAAATCCATTTTATTGTCCTATATATCTAAGTTTTTTACTATTTTTTTTCTCATCTTAGCTATGTCTATAACTAATCTTTCTTTTACTTCAATAGAAAATGGATTTTCTTTGAAAACTTGAATTAAAACCTTTTCAAATTCTACTTCGTTTAGTTCTTTTGTTTCTGCTATTAGTTTTAAAAATAGTACTTTTATTTTTTCGTATTGGTTCTCTTGCATAAATTAAGCCTTTGATAAAAATGAACGCGTATTATGTCAAAAAAAAATATAGAAAAAACTAAAAAAAAGTCTGTTATGTTATAATATATGATAATTTAAACAAACAAGGTCTTCAAAGAATGGTTAATCCAGAAATCAAAACACAAAAATTTATAATAAAATATTTCACAGAAATAATGATAAAAGGCTCAACTGCAAAAAGACAGATGATTGCTCAGGTTTATAATAATCTTAACAATATGTTATCAAAAATCTCAAGTGATATAAAAATAAAAAAGTTTTTTGACAAAGTAGAAGTTGTATGTCCAATCGAAGTGGTTGCACTTGTGCGACAAAGATTATTGGATACTCCCGGAATCCAACAAATTCTTGAAGCAATACAATTTGATAATATGAATACTTTAGATGATATAAAAGTAAAAGTAAATGAAATTTGTGCATCTGAAATACAAGGTAAAACTTTTGTAATTAGATGTAAAAGAACTGGAACTCAAGAGTTCAAATCAACACAAGTTGAACAAACAGTTGGTGGATATATGTTAGCAATGAATGAAACAAAAGGTGTTGCTTTAAAAAATGCAGAAGTTACCATAAATATAGAACTTGTATTTGCTCAATTAAATATTATTACTCATAAACACATGGGAATGGGTGGATTCCCACTAGGAACACAAGGAACTATTCTTTCACTTATGTCAGGTGGATTTGACTCAACTGTTGCTTCATATTTAAGTATGAAAAGAGGAATGAAAACCCATTTTATTTTCTTTAATTTAGGTGGAATTGCACACGAAATTGGTGTAAAACAAGTTGCTTATTATTTATGGAATAAATTTGGAAGCTCTCATAGAGTTCAGTTTATTTCTGTTCCTTTTGATGATGTTGTTACTGAAATATTTAAAAGTGTAAGTGAACCATATATGGGAGTTATGTTAAAAAGACTTATGTTAATAGCTTCTGAAAAAATAGCTGATACTATGAAGATTGATGCATTAGTAACAGGTGAAAGTGTTGCTCAGGTTTCAAGTCAAACTTTAAGAAACTTAGCTTTAATTGACCAAGCTACAAATAAATTAGTTTTAAGACCACTTGCAATGATGAGTAAACCAGATATTATTGATATTGCAAATAAAATAGGAACTGCACGATTTGCAGAAGCTATGCCTGAATATTGCGGTGTTATTTCAAAAAATCCAGTGACTCATGGAAATTTTGAAAGAATTGCTAATGAAGCTAGAAGATTTGATTATTCTGTTTTAGATGAAGCTGTTAAAAACTCAGTTTTTGTAAATGTAGATGAAATTGCTGAGGATATTAGTGAAATAGGGCAAATGGATATTGTTAGTGATTTAAGTAGTGGTGAATACACAGTTATTGATATTAGACAAAGTGTTGATTGTATTGAAACTTCTGTTGAAACACTAAAAATTCCATTTTATAAATTAAAAAGTGAGTTTAAAAAACTTCCACAAGATAAAACTTATTTATTTTATTGTGACAAAGGAATTTTAAGCCAACTTCATGCACAGTTTTTAAGAGATGCAGAAAACTATACAAATATCAAAGTTTATAGACCATAAGGAAAAAGAATGAAAAGAAATATTTTAATTATTGTTGTATTTTTAGCAATTATTGCAGCTGCACTTTTTGGCTATCAAAATAAAATAAACAGTGAAATTAATAGTAAAATTGAAGAGTTTAATAATAATGGGTTTATTGTTAAACATGAACAAACAACAAATTATATTAATACAAGTGCAAAAGGTGAGCTAGAAATTGCAAATCCTGATAAAGTAGCTTCTTGGCTTTTAAGTAATATAAAAGATGAAGAGTTAAAAAAAGCTATTGAAGAGCAATATCTTTTTCTTGCACCAAATGATAAAGAGCTTTTCTTTTCAGGTGTAAAATTTGATTATGATTTTGTTTTTGAAAACTTTACAAATAAAGTTTATTCAAATATATATTTAACGCAATTATCAAAAATAGTTATGAATAATCTTGCTCAAGAAACAGAGAAAAAAAGTAGCAAATGGCTTTTAGATTTATTAAAAGATAAAAAACTACAAGTTAGTATAAATGAGAAAAAAGAGTATAAAGTAGCTGATATTGATACCATAATTCCAGATGAAAACATAATTATTACAATTAGAGGTTTTCAAGGAGATGAGAAAAATTTAGCTATTAATTCATTTAAAATTTCTGATATGAATATGGAAAATAGGGCTTTATTTTTAATAAATGAAATAGCAATAAATTATGAAAAAGATGAAAATAAAGAAAGCTCAAAAACATTAATCAAAAGTATTGAATTTCAAGAAAAAGATAGTATTCTTAATATCAAAAATTTATTAATCAACTCAAATTATGAGAAAAAAGACATAAATATTAATACAAAAAGTGATTTAAGTTTTGAAGAATTAACGACAAAAAACTTTAATTTTGAATCTGTAAATCTTAAAAATACATCTTTATCATTTAATATTAATAATTTTCCAATAAAAAAACTTGATGAGATTGGTTTATATTTTAAAGATAAAAGATATGAAGAGTATCTTAAATCTTTGGCTCAAAGTGGTCTAGAAATACAATCAACTGGAAATGCTTCAAATTATTTAGTTAATCAACAAAGAATTTTAGATACTTTGAAATTTAATTTAAGTTTTAAATTAAATAAAAATATGGTAGAAAATGAACCAAAAAATGCTACTGATATATTTGAAGATGTAAAACTAACAGTTGATTTAGATGCATCAACTGCACAAAATGTAAAAAATCTTTTAGATTCAAAACAAAATTCAAATATTAGTTTTATAGATATTGATAATAATTTAAAAAGATTTGAAGTGGTTTTAAAAGAAGATGGTTTATATGTAAATAATCAAAAAGTATTAGAAAAAAATGAGTTAGCAATTCCCTCTGAAGATAATACTTTTCAAGAAGATGTAAATAATGAAAGTATTGAGAATAATCAAAATACAAGTGATGATTTAACAATAAAAAAAGTATCACAAAAGAGTTTGACTTATACTTATAAGCTTTTAGATGATAATCTTTTGGAACTTAATATAAAATATTCTCCTTCTTTAAAAGTTGTTTCAAGTGGAGGAATTTCCGTTTCTTTTCCTCAGTTTACAGATTCTTCAAAAATTATTAAAAATACAACTACAAGTTTTAATGTAATAAATTTTTATGAAGCAGGAAGTCAAATTTGGAATAGTAATTTACAACAAAATATTGCTTCAACATATTTACTAGCAGAGGGTTGGGATAGTAACTGGACAGATAAAAAAGATAAAGAGATAACTATTATTGTAGATGTAAAAGATTTAGAAACGCTAGAACTATATTTAAGAGCAGGTGCTTTAAATGAAGTTGATACCTCAGAAAAGTTATCTGAAATTGTTCCTCAAACAGGAGAAATTGATCAACAAGGTTATCCAGTAGAAATCTTAGAAATACCAATATTTAGAGTTAGATAATGAAAGAAAAGATATATCTTATTCCAGGGCTTATGACTGATAATAGGCTTTGGAGTAGAATAATACCTCTTTTAGAAAATGATTATGAATTGGTGCATACATCAATTCCACATAGTGAAGATTTTGATGAGATTATTGATATATTATTTAATGAATTTAAAGAAGAAAAAGTAAATATACTAGGTTTTTCCCTAGGAGGATATATTGCTTCATATTTTGCAATAACATATCCAAATAGAGTAAATAGACTTTTTACAGTTGCAGCTACTCCTGGAAATTCAACTGAAGCAGAAATTGAAAGAAGAAAAGAAAAATTTGTAGCTATTGAAAAAGAAGGTTTTGTTGGATTAAGTTATGAAAAAGCAAAGTCATTACTTGAAAAGCAAAATGATGAAGAATCAATCAAAATCATTCAAGATATGTTTATGGATTTAGGAAAAGAGAGTTTTATTTCACAGCTTACAAGCACTTTTTATCGAAAAGATTTATTTGAAGATTTGATAAATTTAAGTATTCCAATCTGGTTTTTTTATAGTAAAAATGACAGACTTTTAAATCAAGAAGCTATTAAGAAATTACTTCTTGATAATCATAATATGAACATTATCTCAAGAGAAGGAACTAGCCATAATATTCCCTTGGAAGTTCCTGAACTCTTGAGCAATGAGATAAAAAAATGGATGAAAGTATAAATTCTTAAATTCCAAATGTTTCTTTGATTTTTTGTTCAAACTCTTTATCACTAAGTTCTTTTCTTAGTGGTACAAAAGTTTCTGCTTCAATTCCAACAGGAATTAAAATATCACTATTTTCATCTTCAATAATATTTTTTACAGCATTTGCAATTGGTTGTGGATTTGGACCTTCATTTATAGCTTTTGCAACAATTGGTACAAAATGAGCTACTAAATCTTTATAAGGTGAGTTTTCACTTGTTGTTTGTGCATTTGCTACTAAACCATTTTTTACAAAATTTGTACCAAATAATCCTGCTTGAATAGAATGAACTCTGATATTAAAAGGAGCTACTTCAAATCTTAGTGAATCAACGATACCTTCAACAGCATATTTTGAAGCATTATAATGGGCAAGTAAAGGTAATCCCATTTTCCCTAAAAATGAAGAAATATTTATAATAACACCTTGTTTTGCTTCTCTCATATAAGGTAATACTTCTCTTGTAGTTTTAATTAAACCAAAAACATTTACATCAAATTGATTGAATATTTCTTCATCTGTTCCTTCTTCAATTGTTGCTAATAATCCATATCCAGCATTATTAACTAAAACATCAATTTTTCCTTCTTTTTTAATAACTAAATTTATAGCTTCTTTGATTGTTTGTGTTTTTGTAACATCTAAATAAATATAGTTTATATTTTCATTATCTGATTTTAAATTATCTTTATTTCTTGTCCCTGCATAAACAATATAACCATTAGAGGCTAAATAACTAGCTGTTAATTCACCCATTCCTGAAGTTGCTCCTGTTATTAAAACTACTTTATTATTTGACATGATTTTCCTTTAAAATTTTTATTTTCATAATAACCAAATTGAAAAATAATAAAATTGTGATATATCAAGTTTTACCTATTTTTCAAAAATCTGCTCAATTTTTTCAAGTTCTACAACAGGTGGATTTGGAAGCTCTGGAAATGCTTTTTGAACCATTGAAGTAATTGATTGGGGATAAATCCTAAAGTTTAGTTTTACAAGTGCTTTTAATGGATATTTTAAATCTTTTGCTAAATCATAACTCTCAACTCTTCTTGTTTTTGCAGGAATTCTTGTATCGCTTAAAAGCTTCTCATATTTCCAAAACAGTAATCCAACAGGATTTCCATCTTTGTCCCCAAATACTTTCATAAATGGTCTTGCATCGGCTTTTAAATCACCATTTTCAGCTAATTTCCCACTTGAAAATACTATTTTGTTATTGGCATCGGTTATTGTAATATCAAGCCATAATTCCCTAAAATCTGCAACTCCTGTTGGTAAATGATGTCCAGCACCCACATTTTCAACACCCACATGAATTTGATTGTTTTTTATATTTACATCAAGTTTTGCTGATGTTCTTAAAAGTTGTAATATCTGTTCTTCATGGTTTTTATCTTTTAAACCAGCTAAGAAATGATTTGAACCGGCAAAATAGTGAACTTTCACATCTTTTTTAATAACTCCACCATCAGTAGAAACACCAGTTAATGGAGTGAATTTATCATCTTTCAAATATGTCATATGGCAGTCTATACAAGATTTGTTTTTTGTTTTATCTTCTTTGTTATTATATGGTGAAGCTTCCCACTCTTTGAAAGTAGAAACTATTTGTTTATTTGTTGTGGGTGAAGTTTCATCATGGCAAGATGCACAATATTTACTTTCTTTGTACAAAGGTTTCATGTAACTTTCTTTATGTACATTTGGTTTTGCATTTATAAATTTATGCCCTAAATATTTTCCCACAGTTGATTCATCGTCTTCAAAAGGATATTTTTTTCTATTTGTAATATCTAAAGTATAAGAAGCATTCCCTTGGCTTGTGGTATCTGTAATTGTATGACAAGTAAGGCATGAAACTCCCTCTTCAAGTCTAGTATTTCCATGTTTTTCATAAGTTTTTACTAAAGTTTGAGCATTCTTTTCAAAAAGAGTATTTGCTAAAAAATTATCATCCATTGCATGGCTTGTTCTTGTAAGTCCTGTTGTTAAAGCACTTGGATTATGACATCCCATACACCACTTTTTAAACTCACTTCCTTCTACTTCACCTGCTATTGATTCCATTACCATATAATATGGATTTGATTCCACTAGATTTTTATGGTTTGAATTTGCCCATTGATTAAAAATATCACTATGGCATGATTTACATTTTGTTGAGTTTGTCCAATCTTCATTGTGATAAATAACATCTTTTTGTGTTTTTAGATTTAAAAGATTATTTTCTATTTTAGTTTCACTATATAAAGGCATATTTATAAATGTAAGACTAAAAACTAAAGCAACTAAAGACATATGTAGTTTTACTTTCTTTCTATGTGAAAAAAGGAAAATCAAAAGTACAAAAGAACCATATAAATGTATATTGAAGCTTATAATTCCAAAAATATCTCCACCTGTATTTCCTATGAAAAAAAGATAAATTCCACTAAATACAATCATCAATAAAACAAATCCTAAAATCCAACCACTAATGCTATTTACTCTTTTTATTACAATATATTTATATACATGTCTATTTACAAAAGGAACAATATAAAAAACACAAAGAAAAATAGAGAAAAAAACATGAACAACAGATACAACTCTTAAGTTTTCCCATGAAATATTTAATATATCCATTTGTAAAATCCCACTTAAAAATATTAGAAGAATTAGAACTTTTATATTTAATATTTTCATTTATTAACCTTTGTATCTTTTGAATAGTCCACTATATTTCCCTCTAAAGTTTTTAGAAACTCTACTATTTCATCTATTTGTTGATCTGATAGATTTAATCCAACTTGATGTTTTCCCATTATTTCAACTGCTTCTCTTATTTTATCAACTGAACCATTATGAAAATAAGGTGAAGTTTTTGTTACATTTCTTAAAATCGGAACTCTAAAAAATTGAGTGTTTGACCGACCTAAATATCCACCTTTATTTTCAAAAGGAAAAGTCTCATCAATTATTTTAAAATCAGGTGGTGAACCTAAATTTGGTCGTAAGTCATGAATTCCAGCAAAATGTCTAAGCGGAAATCTTTGAACACTTTGACCTCCAACACTCATTCCTGTATGACAGCCACTACATCCAAAATTCATAAAATTCACTAATCCTTTTTTTGCATCTTTTGAAATAGCTTCATTATTTCCTTCCAAAAACTCATCAAAGCTACTTCTTGTAAGTAGCGTTTTTACATAAACTGCTATTGCTTTTTGAATATTTATAAAAGTTAGATTTTCTTGATTTTCATCTTTAAAAACTTTATTAAAATCATTTATATATTTTTCATCATTTTTTAGTTTTTTTACAAGTTCATCAGCTTTTATATTCATTTTGTGAGGAGCTTGTATTGAGTTGCTTATTTGTTGTTCTAAAGTTTTTATTTCACCATTCCATGTAAGATATTTAGCTAATGAAGAGTTTAAAATAGTCATTGTGTTTAAATGATGTGGATTTGTAGCACCTTTATAACCAATAGCTGTTGATAATCTATCCGTTCCACTTTCATCACTTAAATGGCAAACTACACAATTATTTGCATCTTTTATATCATTTGGTTGTTTCTTTGAAGCAATTGCGTTTAAAATGATTTTTTTATCATCAGCATTTTTACTAATCATATGACAAGTTGAACAGCTAATTGTATTATCTAGAGATAATTTTGTATCAAAAAAAAGTTCTTTTCCTAAGGCTATTTTTTCTAAATCCATAGGATTATTTTCATCATTATTTATTTTTAAAAGCTCTTCATAGGTATTTGGAATTGCTTTTAATCCTTTTGCTTTTGCAGTGGCTCGAAGTTGTGCATCTGAATATGTTTTGAAATTTCTTTCTTTTGTAAGATTTGGTAAAAATAATAAAAATGTGATAAAAAGAAAAGCTACTATTATAACTTGTATGAAAGATTTCATTTTTTTCCTATACTTTGCTTAGTTTGATATTTTCATCTTAGCAAAAATAGGAATAATAAAAATTGTTAAAAATCAAGTTTTACGATAATTTAGAATTTATCTCAATTTCTTTGCAGGATTTTTCATAATAATTTTTTCAATTAAAATAAAACCAAAGGGAAGTAAAGAATAAACGAATAATTGAAAGCCTAAAAATTTCCATTTATATCTATTCATAGCCATAACTAAAGCTACAAAAAATAGTATAAATAAAACCCCATGACTCATTCCTACAATTTTCACAGCTATTGGATAATTAAACATATATTTTAATGGCATTGCTATAAATACTAATATTAAATAAGACAATCCTTCTATTATTGAAATAATTCTAAATCTTGAAAATGTATCGTTTTTCATAAAACTCCTTTAAATAAAAACTGAGTATATAAAAGTTTTGTTTATGAAAGGTTAATAAAAATGCATTATCTAAAACACTAAGTACTTGTGTTACAATCGCGAATGAAAAACATTATACTTACTACATTAAACTCAAGATATTCTCATAGTTCATTAGGCTTGAGATATTTAATAGCAAACTTAAAAGAATTAAAACCACAAACAGAGATTTTGGAATTTGTAATAAACTCTTCAATTCAAACAATAGCTGAACAAATACTTGAAAAAAAACCAAAAATTATCGGTATTGCTGTATATATTTGGAATGCTTTTGATGTTGGAGAACTTGTAAAAATCATCAAGAAAGTATCACCAAAAACTATTATTGTTTTAGGTGGTCCAGAGGTTAGTTTTCAGCCACTTAGAGTGAATTTTGATATGGCTGATTATATAATTTGTGGAGAAGGAGAAGTTAGCTTTTATAACCTTTGCAAAGAATTACTTGATGAAACTTGTACTCAACCAAGAACTATTCTTTCACCAAAAGTTGATTTTGAAAATATTGCACTTCCTTATGATGATTACACAGATTTTGATATAAAAAATAGACATATTTATGTTGAAAATGCAAGAGGTTGTCCCTTTGAATGTGAATTTTGTTTATCTTCAATTGAAACAAAAATGAGATATTTAGATGTTGATATATTTTTAAATGAAATAGATAAACTTTGGATTAGAGGTGCTAGAAGTTTCAAGTTTATAGATAGAACTTTTAATATAAAAATATCTTATGCGAAAGCAATCTTAGATTATTTTTTAGCAAAACAAGAAGATTATTTCTTACACTTTGAAGTAATTCCAGATAATTTCCCTGTTGAATTAAGAGATTTAATAAAACAATTTAAACCTGGTTGTTTACAACTTGAAGTTGGGATTCAAACTTTAAATTTAGATGTAGCAAAGCAGATTCATAGAAATCTAAAAATAGATAAAATCAAAGATAATTTAAAATTCTTATCTCAAGAAACTCATGCCCATATGCATATAGATTTAATCATTGGACTTCCAAGTGAAAGTATTGAGAGTTTTGGAAGAAACCTAAACCAACTTTATACACTTTCAACAGGTGAAATTCAAGTGGGAATTTTGAAAAAACTATCAGGAACAACACTTGATAGACACGATAAAGTTTATGGAATGGTTTATAACGATTCTCCTCCTTATGATATTTTACAAAATGATTTGATTAGTTTTTCGCTTATGCAAGAGATGAAAAGATTTGCTAGATTTTGGGATATTGTATATAACAGTGGAAATTTTCAAAAAACAACTGCACTTCTTTTTGAAGATGGAAAAGTTTATGAAAACTTCTTTGATTTAAGTAAGTGGTTATACAAAAGAAGTGAATCTACCTATAAAATTTCATTAGATAGAATGGCTGAGTTTTTATTTGAATTTATGTCTGCTAAATATGAAAAAGAGTTAATTGCAAATACAATTTTGGAAGATATTATGAAAGTAGGAGGAAGAAATATACCTCCTTTCTTGAAAAAAATAATTCCTCAAAATTATGACTTTACACAAAAAGATGTTTCAAAAGCAAATAAAAGACAACAGCTAAGGAGTGAATAAATGAAATTTTTAAATAACTTTTCTATTATAGTTTTACTCTCAACAGCTAGTTATTCAATAGATGTTGATAAACACTTAGAGTTATCTTATGTACAAACAAATGGAAATACAAATACAACTACCTTTTCTTCAAAACTTCAAGGTATAGCAGCTCTTAGTGATACCGAAAGTATAAAAGCAAAGGGAAGTATTTTATATAGTGAAAGTGATGAAAATACTTCTGCAAATAAATATAACGTTGAACTAGACTACAATCACATGATAAATAAAAAACTATATTCATATATGGGAATAAATTATATAAAAGATCAATTGTCAGATTATGATTATAGGTTAAATATAGGTCCAGGTCTTGGATATAAATTTCTTGAAGATGAAATTCAAACTATTGATATTCAAGGTGGTTTAGATTATGCTTATGATAAATATAATAATGGTTTAAAGGATAACTATTTAGCAGGAAGAACAGAATTAAACTATAAATATAAATTTTCTCAAAATGTTGAATTTAAACAAATGTTAAGTTATTTAGCATCTTTTGAGGATGGTGAAAA
>JAQVLW010000036.1:11239-21342 GCA_028703945.1 Aliarcobacter sp.
ATAATAATGGTTTAAAGGATAACTATTTAGCAGGAAGAACAGAATTAAACTATAAATATAAATTTTCTCAAAATGTTGAATTTAAACAAATGTTAAGTTATTTAGCATCTTTTGAGGATGGTGAAAAATACTTTGCTGTGAGTGATTCTGCAATTGGTGTTAAAATGACACAAAACCTATCTTTAGGAATTAGTTATAATATGGATTATACTAATAAAACTGAAAAAGAAAAACTTGATACAAAGTTCTTGACTTCTTTGATTATTGATTTTTAAATAATTTTGAAAAAACTGGGACTACTACTGGAACGATTTTAGCACTTATAAATCCCACAATCATTCCAATAATTATTTCACTCAAAAATCCACCCATTGGAATAGCTTTTATTATTTCATCAAAAGAGTGTAACATATGTGTTTCATGTACTATTATTCCACCACCAACGGCTAACATAGCAACTGTTCCTACCACACTAATTGTTTTTATGATATAAGGCATTGAATTTACAAATCCATTTCCAATTGTTTGTAAAACTAAACTTCTTTTTTCTTGTAAATAAAAACCTATATCATCAAGTTTGATGATTAAAGCTACAATTCCATATACAAAAACTGTTGTTAAAATTCCTACTAAAACTAAAACAGAAACTTTTGTTAAAAAATTTGTATCTGCTATTAAACTAAGTGTAATTACAATAATTTCAAAAGATAAAATAAAATCTGTTTTTATTGCACCTTTGACTTTTTCATCTTCTAGTTTTTCAGTTGATAACTCTTTTATAGTTTCTTTTTCATTTGCTACTTTGTGATGAGTTCCAACTTTTTCTAAAATACTTTCAACTCCCTCATAAGCTAAATAAATTCCCCCTAAAATCAAAATAGGAGAGATTAACCAAGGAACTAAATAACTCATTAATAAAACAGCTGGGATAATGATAAATTTATTTTTAAAACTTCCAATAGCAATTTTGTAAACTATTGGAAGTTCCCTCAAAGCAGCTTTTCTTTTTGCTTCTAAGATGGCTGTTTGTCTGATTTGCTCTAATTCATCTAAAATCTTTTGTTGAGATTTTTCATCTAGTTTTTCAATATTATGTTTAAATTCATCAACAGTTTTTGCTTTTTTTAATTCATTTTTTAAAATATCAGATGTTGTATCATTTGTAAAATTTGCAATTGCAGCTAAATCATCAACCACAAGACCTGATGATTTTATACTTGCTAGTTTTGTATAAGTTGCAATATCATCAAAAAGTAATCCAACATCATCAAGAGAAGTTACTAAACTTTTAGTAGCAGTTGCTATAGTTTTTCCAGATAGAGAACTAATATCATCTGCTAAAACGGATAAGTATCCTAAAAATCCTGCCATTTATATTCCTAATTTTTTTTGTACTTATTTTATCATAAATAAAAATTAAGCCAATTTAGTTTAGTTTATAATCTGATAATCTAACAAATCTAAAACCCTCTTTTTTCAGCTCTTTTATAGCTTCAATTGTTCCAATTGCTGTTTGAGATTCAGGGTGATTCATATGAATTATTACTATTTCACCTTTTTTTGCTTTTAAGAAAGCTTCTTTTACTTTTTTAGTAGAATAAGTAGCTCCAGCATCTCCTAAAATAGAAAATCCAACTACTTGATGATTTAGTTTATTTGCAACACTTACTGCTACTTCATCATAATAAGCAGTTCCTGAACGGAAATATTTTGGTCTTTTGTGAGTTATTGATTCGATTTTTCTTGCATTTAATTCTATTTCATCAACCAATCCTTCAACACTATTTGTTCCATTTAAACCATAAATTGATTTTCCATTTACAGAAGCTGGTTTGTGTTCTAACCCATGATTTGCTATTTCAAATAAAGGATTTAAAGATAATTTTTTTAAAGTAGAAAGATTTTTGTTTATCCATCTAGCATTTATAAATAAAGTTGCGGGAATATTTTCTTGTTCTAAAAAATTAATCAATTTTTCATCATAACCCATTCCTAGAGGACTTCCACAAGCATCCATTGTAAGTGCTATTACTTTTTCATTTGTAAAAAGTTTAGTTTTTACACCTTTTACATTCTCACCCCACTGTTTTGGAGTTTGATTTTCAAATTCAACAGCAATATTTTTTCTAAATATTTCATACTCTTTTTTAGAACTACTTGGTTGCTCACTAAAATAATTGTCACTTGCAGTTTTTGCACAAGCACTAAAGCCAAGAGCAAATAATAAAGAAAAGATAATTGATTTTTTCATAGATTTTCCTAATAACAAAATGGATATAATAAATAATACTATATAGAAATTTTTAAAAGAAGTTGTTTAATGAAAGAAAAAGATAGAGTTTTTGATGTAATTGTAATTGGTGGCGGACCTGCTGGAATAATGGCAAGTATTAGTGCGGCAAAGGAAAATAAAAATGTTTTATTATTGGAAAAACTTCCTAAAATTGCAGCAAAATTAAAAGCCACAGGTGGCGGAAAATGCAATCTTACAAATACTTTATCAACTGAAGATTTTATGGGAAAATTTGGTAAAAATGGTCGATTTATGAGCCATGCACTTGAAGCTTTTAATGCTAATGATTTAAGAGATTTTTTTGCAAGTATTGGAGTTGAAACAATTGCCCGAGATGGTTTTAGAGTATTTCCCATAGACCATAGCTCTTCTATTATTTTAAAAGCTTTGGATGATGAACTGGAAAAATTAAAAGTAAAAGTTGATTGTTCGGTTGAGATTCAAACTATTCAAAAAGAAGATGATATTTTTATTATAAATAGTCAATCAAATATATATAAAACAAAAAATATTATCCTAGCAACTGGAGGTTTAGGTTATCCAACACTTGGAGCAACAGGTGATGGATATATTTATGCTAAAAATTTTGGACATGAAGTTACTTCTTTACATCCAGCAATGATGCCACTATTTACAAAAGAGAAAAACTTTGCTTCTTGTAAAGCTGATACTATTGCTAAAGCTATTTTAAAAGTTGATTTACCAAAATATAAAAAATTAAAATTAACAGGGGATTTGATTTTTACAAACAATGGAATACGAGGTCCAGTTGTTTTAGATTTTGCTAGAGAATTAACTCCAATAATAGCCAAGCATAATGAAGTTCCACTTTTGATTAGTTTTCTAAAAGGTATGAATGAAGAGCAAATTTTTACACATATCAAAAAAGAGATTGAAAAAAATCCAACAGCAACAGTTTTGGAAAATCTAACAACACTTTTGGCTTTAAGTGTAGCAACTGAAATATGTAATATTTGCGAAATAGATACTTCTGAAAAGTTTAAAAACATAGATGGAATAAAAAGAGAAAAATTAATAAAAACTCTAGCTTGGACGCCTTTGACAGTAACTGGTCATGAGGGTTTTAAAAATGCCATGATTACAAGAGGTGGAGTTGAACTCAAAGAAATTGACTCAAAAACTATGCAAAGTAAGCTTATTTCAGGTTTATATTTTTGTGGTGAAGTTGTAAATATAGATGGACCTTGTGGTGGATATAACCTTCAATGGTCTTTTTCAAGTGGATATTTGGCAGGGAAAATAGCTTCGTTAGAAGCTATTTAGAAATTTGCCCATTCATCATTATTTGTATTTGAAGTTGGTTTTTTAACTTGAGGTTGAGATTTGTGTAAAGTTTGTTGTGGAGCTGATTTGTTTTCTAAAACTTTTGCAGTTACTTCATTTTTACCAATAAATTCTTTTGCATTTGCATTTGAAACAACTAATTTAGCTATTGTATCTGTTTGAATAGCTACTTCGTAAGTTTGTGTAGCAATTATTGCATTTTGTTGAGTTTGTTGATCTAGGGCACTAATAGCATCATTTATTTGCTCAATTCCAGCTAATTGCTCTTTACTTGAACCTTCAACATTTTTTATAAGTTCTATTGTTTGTGAAATATTATCATTTAGCATTTTATAACCACTAATCATATCTTCTGATATTTTTTTACCTTGGTCAGCTTTTTTTGTTGCAGTTTCAACAAGAATTTTTATCTCTTTAGCTGCATCAGCACTTCTACTTGCAAGATTTCGCACTTCTGCTGCAACTACTGCAAATCCTTTTCCAGATTCCCCAGCAGTTGCAGCTTCAACGGCTGCATTTAGACTTAGAATATTTGTTTGGAAAGCAATTTGGTCAATTACCGTAATTGCTTCGTTTATCGCATTTACTTCTTCATCTATTTCATTCATAGCATCAGTAGTTTGATTTGCTAATTTTTCACCTTTTGAAGCTGAATCAGTTACACTTGAAGCTAATTGAGACATTTTTACAATATTTTGTGTGTTGTTTGAAATATTACTTGAAATCTCTTCAACTGCAGCAGCTGTTTCTTCTAAAGCAGCCGCAGCTTCATTTGAGTTTCTATTTAAAGTATCAACATTTTTAAGTAAAATCACACTACTTGAATCAAGAGTTAAACCATTTGATTTATTTTCAACAAGCATATCATTTATAATATCAGCAAGGTTATTTAATCCAACAGTTACTCCACTATTACAGCCTTTTATTCTATAAGTAAAATCAAGATTTGCATATTTTTCTAAAGCTAGACTTATATCATTTATATTTGTACAAACTCTTGATTGTAAACTTGTTAACATATCGTTGATGTGGTGTCTTAGTTCTTCTAAACTTTGAGTTTGAGTTTTATTATCTAATCTTTTATTTAAAAAACCATCTTTGATTGTTAAAATAATTTGTTTTATTTCTTCTAAAAATAAGTTATCTGAATCTATCGAATTTTTTGTTTTAATGATGTTTTGATTTACAATTTTTGCCATAGCTCCAAATTCATCATGATTTGCATCATCAAGCATTTCTACATTAGTAGATTCTTTGTTTAAATAACCAAAGAAACTTAATAAACCTTTTTGAAAATTATTTATAGTTGCTATTAATTGATTTGATAAAAGAAGTGAAAAACCAACAAAGAAGATTATTGAAATAATTGCAATTGCAATCAAAACAATATCCAGTGTATTTACAGCATCTTTTTTAGCTTCAGTTGCATTTGTATTTATCTGTTTTAGTTGTTTTTCAAGATTTAGTCCAATCTCAGAGATTTGTTTTATTACAGTTAATATTTCAGGGGTCTCTTTTTCTATTCCATTTTTATACTCGGGTATTCTTTTTTGAGCTAATTCATCAAAATTTTTTATATAGTTTTTTGATTCATTTACGATTGAATCACATAAATCTCTATTCTCTTGTATTCCTAATTTAGATTTTAATTCTAAAACGTAATTAGTTAAAAGTTCAAAATCATCTTTTACTATTTTTGCTTTTGCTTCATCAGGGCTTCTTAAAAATTGATAAACGGATATTCTTCCTTTTAATACTTGTTGAATAAATAAATCGGTTTGATTAGCTGCATTTGTCCGTTGTTCTGTAATCCGGTTGAAGTAAGTAAATATCAAAGCTGATATTATTACGATTCCTATAAAAGCCGTTGGTAAAAGCATAAGCTTTATTTTTGTAGAGATATTTTTTAACAAGTTTAATCCTTTTTTAAGAAATGATAATGAATACTACAAATTTTAAGCAAAATTTTAGCTTAAATTAAATAATTTAATACCTGATAAAATTCATATGGATTTAAGTAAAAAAAATCAGTATTTTAGTTCTAAAAATATATAAGAAATATATAAATTTATACTCTTATAAAAGCATACTCATTATAATCAATAAAAATTTTTAGGAAAAAAAATGAAGAAAATAATATTTTTAATTCTTACTACACTTTATGCAAATGCGCACTTTCTAACATTTATGGCAAACACAGATAATATATTTAATCAAAAACAAACAAAGGTAAATTTTGACATATCTTTTGTTCATCCCTTTGAACAAACGGGTATGGTTATGGAAAAGCCAGAAGTTTTTGTAAATTCTAAAAATAATAAATTAAACCTGATACAAACTATAAAATTTAACCAAAAAGCTTGGAGTAGTTCTTATGAAATCAAAACTCCTGGAGTTTATAAGTTTTTTGTACAACCACAACCATATTTTGAACCATCAGAAGAAAAATTTATTTCTCATGTTCCAAAATTAATTATTAGTTCTTTTGGATTAGAAGATGGTTGGGATGAACCTATTGGTTTAAAATATGAAATTATTCCACTTATTAAACCTTTTGGTTTATATGCAGGAAACTTATTTCAAGGAAAAGTTTTACACGATGGAAAACCAGCAATTAATACAGAAGTCGAAGTTGAGCTTTATAATGAATTTGGTTTAAAAGCACCAACAGATTCTCATATAACACAAGTCGTAAAAACAGATGCTAATGGAGTTTTTTCTTTTGTTATGAATCATAAAGGTTGGTGGGGATTTGCAGCTTTAATAGAAGAAGGTGAATTAAAATATACAGATGGAAAAAATTATCCAGTCGAAAACGGTGCTTTAATTTGGGTAAAGGCTTATTAGAATGCATATAGCAGATGGTGTTTTATCCCTTGAAGTAACAGTTGTGGTTTCGGCTGTTAGTTTATTTGCTTTTTATAAAGCTATAAAAACTATAAAAGAGGATGAAATACCACTAACTGCCGTTGCTAGTGCCATGTTTTTTATAGCTTCATTTATTCATATTCCCTTTGGAGTTACTCAAATTCATCTTATTCTTTTGGGAGTAATTGGAATATTTTTAGGACTTAGTAGTTTCATAGCTATTTTAATTGCTTTGATTTTACAAGCTTTACTTTTGGGTTATGGTGGAGTTGCTTCAATTGGAGTTAATCTTTTTGTTATGGCAGCACCTGCACTTATAATTTATCATATAAATAAAACTGAAATATTTTTAAGGATAAATGAAAAAGTAAGATTTTTTTTAATAGGATTTTTAGGGGCATTTTTTGCAACGCTATTTTTAGTACTTATTTTATACTTTTCAAAACCTCAATATGAATGGGCTGCTTATAGTATTTTTTCAGTTAATATCATAACTATGATAATAGAAGGGTTTGTAAGTATGTTTTTACTTATGTTTATAAAAAAAACATATCCAAAGCTTTTAAGCGCAAAAAAGCAAAAGGATTGATTTGAAAAAAATATTTTTATTTTTACTAATAGTTAGTTCATTATTTGCCCATAAAATAAATCTTTTTGTGACAAATGAAGAAAATGGTGTAAATATTTATTCTTATTTCGCAAGTGGTGATCCTTGTAAAAATTGTAAATTGATTATAAAAAATGGTGAAAATATTATTTTAGAAGATACTTTAGACGAAAAAGGAAAATATCTTTTTTCTTCAAAATATGAAGAAATAGAAATTACAATAGATGCAAATGGTGGACATATTGTAAAACAGGATGTTTTAGTTGAAAATATAAAAAATGAATCATTACAAAATCATCTAAAAAAAGAAGAAGATGACCAACATATAAAAATCTTGATTTCATTATTTTTGATTGCAGGAATTTTTTATGCTCTAAAAAAGCTAAAAAGAAAAAACTAATAATAGATGAATAACGAAGCTATAAAACTAATTGTTTCAGTACTTTTTTCTTTTTTTGTAGCTTTTACTTCTTTAGAATATTTTTATATTTTGCCAGTTTTATTGGTTTTGATTTATGAAAAAAAAGATTTAATAAAGCTATTTAAAAAGCTATTTTTATTAAATTTCTTTATTTTAACTTTGGTTTTATTTGTAGCTTTTCAAGACCATAAAATAGCGATTGAGTTGTTTTTACGAACAAATCTAATTTTGCTTTTTAATATCACAATTTTTTATAAATCAAAGGGTTATGATATTGTAAGAGGATTTAATACTTTGAAAGTGAGTCCTAAATTTATCTCTATTTTTTATTTTACGATTTGTTTGATTGAGTATTTACTAAAAGAGTTTAAAAATATCAAAACAAGTCTAAAAGCCCGAGGTTTCAAAGCTCAAACTTCTATGTTTGTTTATCAAACATTTGGTAATATCTTTGCTATGATGTTTATAAAAGCCATAAAAAAATCAGAAGATATGCGGCTTAGTATGATTGCACGAGGTTTTAATTCACAAATATTTTTGCTTGAAACAAACAAAATTTCTATAAAAGATATTTTAGTTTTGTTTTGTGTGGGAATTATTATTTTAATAAAGGTTTTGTACAAATGAGTTGTTCCGTAAATTTAAGAGCTATTTCATACGAAAATGAAGATAAACAAATTTTCAAAGATATATCTTTGAATTTAGGACATGAAGAAAAAATAGCAATAATTGGCTCAAATGGAAGCGGGAAAAGCACACTTCTAAAAATCATCGCAGGACTGATAAACCCAAGTTCAGGTTATATAGAAGTTTTCCACGAAAAAATGAATAACTTAAAAGATTTCTCAAAATATAGAAGTGATATAGGATATTTACCCCAAGATGTAACAAACCACTTTTTATGCCCAACGGTTATAGAAGATGTGATTTTTTCCCTAAGAGCAAAAGGAATTTCAAAAGAAGATGCTTTAAATCAAGGAAAACAAATTCTACAAGAATTACAAATCTCGCACTTAGAAAATAGAGTAATTTTTGATTTAAGCGGAGGTGAGCAAAAGATTGTTGCCCTTGCAGGACTTCTAATCCTAAAACCAAAAATCCTACTTCTTGATGAACCCACAAATGCCCTCGATGAACAAAGCGAAAAACGAATAGTAGAAATCCTAAACTCAATCAAAAAATCAATGATTATCGTATCTCATCATAGAAGTTTTATTAATAGTTTAGTGAGTAAAGTTTATAGATTGGATGGTGGGAGTTTGGGGGAGATGAGTTAGTTGAATATGTTTTGAAAGCAATGCTTAGTTATAATAAATAACTATATAATCAAGGTTTACAAATGGCATTAAGTTGGAATGAAATAAAAAATAGAGCAATCAACTTCTCAAAAGAATGGGAAACTGAAGAAAAAGAACACGCAGAATCTCAAAGTTTTTGGAATGATTTTTTTAATATTTTTGGAATTAGTAGAAAAAGAGTAGCTTCATTTGAAGAACCAGTTAAAAAACTAGGTGAAAAAAGAGGAAGAATCGACCTTTTTTGGAAAGGTACACTTCTTGTTGAGCATAAATCTCGAGGCAAAGATTTAGATAAAGCTTACACTCAAGCCCTTGATTATTTCCCAGGGTTAAAAGAAGCTGAACTTCCAAAATATATACTTATTTCTGATTTTGAAATTTTTAAACTTTATGATTTAGAAGAAGACAAAAACTACGAATTTACACTAAATGAACTATATAAAAATGTTCATCTTTTTGGTTTTATTGCAGGTTATACAAAACATAAAGTTGTAGCAGAAGACCCAATAAACATAAAAGCAGCCCAACTTATGGGAAAACTTCATGATGTACTAAAAGAAACTGGTTATGATGGTCATGCACTTGAACACTTTTTAGTGCGACTTTTATTTTTGGAGTTTGCAGAAGATACGGCTATTTTTGAAAGAAGATTATTTACAGAGTTTATAGAAAATAGAACCCATGAAGATGGAAGTGATATTGGAAGTAGATTTACAGAACTTTTCCAAGTATTAAACACTCCATTTGATAAAAGACTAAAAAATCTTGATGAAAATTTGGCAAGTTTCCCCTATGTAAACGGAAAACTTTTTGCAGAGTTTTTACCAATACCATCTTTTGATAGTAAAATGAGAGATATTTTACTTGAGTGTTGTTATCTTGACTGGAGCAAAATCTCTCCAGCAATTTTTGGTTCACTTTTTCAGTCAATCATGGACAAAGCCCACAGAAGAAATTTAGGTGCTCACTATACAAGTGAAGCAAATATTTTAAAACTTATTCGTCCTTTATTTTTAGATGAGCTTTATGAGAGATTTGAAAAGGTCAAAAAGAATAAAAAACAACTAGCCGAATTTCACAAAGAACTTTCAACTCTGCACTTTTTAGACCCAGCTTGTGGAAGTGGAAATTTCCTAATCATCGCTTATAGAGAACTGCGAATTTTAGAGCTTGAAATATTAAAGATTTTACACACAGAAAGTGTACTTGATATAAGCTCAATTATCTGGTGTGATGTTGACCAATTCCATGGAATAGAAGTAGAAGAGTTTCCAGCTCAAATAGCCCAAGTTGCTATGTGGTTAATTGACC
>JAQVLW010000037.1 GCA_028703945.1 Aliarcobacter sp.
TGTCCAAAACCTTGTGTATCTACAACTTTCATTTTCCATTGGTTTAACTGATAGGCTAAGGCTTTTATTTGTTTTGCGTTTATATCTGCAGCTTTTGTGTCTATATTGATTTTACAAATATCTAATAATACTGGTGCTATTTTATTTGACACCATTCCTGTTATTATATCTACTGCTTTTTGACTTGGGATAGTTTTAAAAAGTGTTTGGATTTGGTCACCTAGATCATTTCTATTTATTTTGGGAAAGAAGTTTATTGCTATTTTTACATCTTGATATTGACTTAGATTTAAAACTGCTAGTTGTGAAATATCAAGTATTGCAAAACCTGAAACTCCATAACTTGTGAATAATACATCACCAAAAATCTCTTGCTCACAAATTCCATTTATATATAAGCTTACATTACACTCTTTTTTTACACCTTGAAGTTTTCCATTATAAGTATTATCAGTTTTTAGTCCCACAAGTGAAGGATAAGTTGGATTGAAACTGTGTCCAAATTTTGACGCGAACTCTAAACCGCTTTCATTTGCATTTAATTGTGGCGCTGCACCTAAACCATTTGAGATTACTACTTTATCATATGCTTTATATTCATTTTCTTTGGTTGTGATATTAAATTTATCATCAATTTTTTCAATATCTGTTATCATTGATTCTAAATATATATTCACACCCAATTCTTGTAAAGCCAACTCCAAAAGATTAGTTACTGATTTTGCTTCATTTGATAAGGGATATACTTTTCCACTTGGTTTTATATCGAGTAAAAGTCCTATGCTTTTGCAAAACTTTTCAAAGGCTTTGAAATCGAACTCTTTTAGTGCAAAACTTGTAAAGTCTGGATTTTCTCCTAGATAGTTTTTTGAAGTTATTTGATTGTTTGAGATATTACATCTTCCATTTCCACTTGCAAGTATCTTTTTACCTATACCTTTGTTTGCATCAAATAAATCTATTTGTAAATTTTTGTTTAATCTTTTGGCAGTAATGGCGGCAATTATTCCCGCTGCTCCTGCTCCTATTATTGCTATTTTCAAATTTTTCCTTTAATAAAACACTGCAAACCAAATAGTTGGTTCATTTAAACTTGTAAATTTTACTCTATGTTTTTGTTTTGCTTTTATATTTATACAATCACCTTTTTTTAATTCCACTTCCCTATTCTCAAACTCAAGTATCGCAAAACCTTCTAAAAGTAAAATAAATTCACTTTTTTCTTGCTCATACCAAAAATTTTCTGGTGAAGTTTGACCATTTGAAACTATTTTTTCTATTTTTATTGTTTCATTTTTGAAAATTTCAAAAAAAATTTCTTCTGTTTTATCTACTATTATTTTCTCAAAAATGTTATATTTTTCCATATAAAAACTGTCCAAGATGTTGATTTATTGGTATTTTAACTTAAATTTACTTAATCATCTGATATAATCTTGACAGATTTAATTGAGTTATTAATCTATACCCTATTTAAAGGGTATTATATTAATTGTGATTAAATTACTTGACATTGATTTAAAAATGTTCTATAATTTCAACATATAAAGAAAATGAAAAAAAATAAGAAAGGGAAAAAATGCAAAATGAAACTATAGCAATACATGCAGGTTATAACAAAAAAGAAGGTTATGGAACAATGAGCGTTCCAATTTCTCAAACAACAGCTTATGCTTTTAGAGATTCTGAACATGCAGCAAATTTATTTGCCCTAAAAGAATTAGGTCCAATCTATACTAGATTAAATAACCCAACAACAGATGTTTTAGAACAAAGATTTGCAGCCCTTGAGGGTGGAGCAGCTGCTATTTGTACATCTTCTGGACAAGCAGCATCATTTTATGCAATCGCAAATGTGGCTGAAGCTGGAGATAATATTCTTATTTCTGATAAATTATACGGTGGAAGCGTTACTTTATTAACTTACACTATGAAAAGATTTGGAATTACAGCAAAAGTATTTAAAAGTGATGATGCTTCTGATTTAGAAAGTTTAATTGACGATAGAACAAAAGCTATTTATTTTGAATCATTATCAAACCCTCAAATTGCAATTCCTGATGTGGAAAAAATTGCAACTATTGGGAAAAAACATGGTGTTTTAACTATTTGTGATAATACAGTTGCAAGTGCTGCTTTATTTAATCCAATTAAATGGGGAATTGATGTTGTAGTTCATTCAACTTCAAAATATACAAATGGTCAAGGAACTGCAATTGGTGGTATTGTAGTAGAAAGAGATGGATTAGCTGAATTCTTTAAAGCTAACTCAAATAGATATTCACATTTTACAACTCCTGATGAGTCATATCATGGATTAGTTTATACGGATGTTCCTCTTCCAAATTTTTGTTTAAGAATTAGATTATCACTTTTGAGAGATATTGGAGCAGTTCCAGCACCTTTTAATTCATGGTTATTAATTCAAACATTAGAAACATTAAGTTTAAGAGTTGATAAACACTCTGATAATGCTTTAGTAGTTGCAAAATTCCTAGAGTCACATCCAAAAGTAAAAGCTGTAAATTACCCAGGATTAGAGTCAAATAAATATTATGATAGAGCTCAAAAATATTTCAAAGGTGGAAAATCATCAGGACTTATTTCTTTTGATGTTGAATCATTTGAAGAAGCAAAAAGAGTAATTGATAGTGCAAAACTATTTAGTGTGGTTGTAAATATTGGAGATAGTAAATCACTTATTGTTCATCCAGCATCTACAACTCACTCACAAATGAGTCCTGAAGAGTTGGCAAAAGCTGGTGTAAATCCTGTGACAATTAGACTTTCAATAGGTTTAGAAAATACTATTGATTTAATTGAAGATTTAACACAAGCATTAAATTAATAAAATGCCATTAATATCAACAAAAGGTGTATACGGATTAACTGCCATGTATGAGTTAAGTAAGCATCAAGCAGATACTCCAATGCAAATCAAGGATATATCTGCAAATGCTAATATTCCTCAAAATTACTTAGAACAACTCTTAAGTAAATTAAGACGAGCAGAACTTGTAAAAAGTATACGAGGTGCAAGGGGTGGATATGTACTTGCTAGAAGTGCTAAGGAGATTAAGATAGTTGATATTCTAATCGCTTTGGAAGATGATATTAAGATAATTGACACAAAAGCTGAAAATCCAATCTTGAATATCTTTTTTGATGAATCAAAAAATAGTATGAAAAAAATCTTTGATGTTTCTCTAGACAAGTTAGATGAATATCAAGAAAAATACAATGAATTTTTACATTACAACATATAAAGGAAAACAAAATGAAATATGCAAATAACATAACAGAATTAATCGGTAACACACCTTTAGTAAAATTACAAGGTGCAAGTAATACAAGTGGAGCAACAGTTTTAGGTAAATGTGAATTTATGAATCCTTCACATTCTGTAAAAGATAGAATTGGAACAAACATGATAAATGCAGCTTTAAAAGCTGGATTAATTAAAGAAGGAACAACTGTAATTGAACCAACAAGTGGAAATACTGGTATTGCTCTTGCTTCTGTTTGCGCTGCACTTGGAATTAAATTAGTCCTTACAATGCCTTCATCAATGAGTATTGAAAGAAGAAGGTTATTAAAAGCTTTAGGTGCTGATTTAGTATTAACTGCTCCTGAAAAAGGTATGAAAGGTGCTATTGAAAAAGCTGTTGAATTACAAGAAGAAACTCCAAACTCTTTTATTCCTCAACAATTTGCAAATGAAGCAAATCCAGAGATTCATAGACTTACAACAGCAAAAGAAATTTTAGCAGACACAGATGGGAAAATTGATATTTTCGTAGCTGCTATTGGAACTGGTGGAACAATTACTGGAACTGGTGAAGTTTTAAAAGCTCATAATCCAAATATCCAAATTATTGCAGTTGAACCTGACGCATCTCCTGTTTTAAGTGGTGGAAAACCAGGACCTCATAAAATTCAAGGAATTGGAGCTGGGTTTGTACCAGATGTTTTAAATACAAAAATTTATGATGAAGTATTACAAGTATCAAATGATGATGCAATTATGACTTCAAGAAAAATTGCTCAATCTGAGGGTTTACTAGTTGGTATTTCAGCTGGTGCAAATATTTATGCAGCAGAATTAATTGCATCAAGACCTGAAAACAAAGGTAAAACTGTTGTTACAATTTTATGTGACACAGGTGAAAGATACTTAAGTTCTGGTTTATATGATTATGATGAAGAGTAAGAACTCTTTATCGTAATTGCTTTAATTAATTATAGGAAAACAAATGCACGAAAAACCGTATAGATCGGTTGTAAAAGCCATATCATGGCGAACAGTCGGAACAATTGATACAATGATTGTTTCTTATTTTATTACTGGAAATTTAATTATGGCAGCTTCAATTGGTTCAATTGAAGTAGTTACAAAAATGGCTTTGTACTATTTTCATGAAAGAGCTTGGAATAAGTTATCTTTTGGAAGAGTAAAACCTCCAGCAACTGATTATCAAATTTAGGTTATAAAATGAGTAATAAAGAGTTAATACAAAATATAAATAAAGAGTTAGAAAATAAATCTACACAAGAAGTGATAGGGTATTTTTTAACAAAATTCAAAAATGTAGCACTAAGCTCAAGCTTAGCAGCAGAAGACCAAGTTTTAACAGATATTATTTTAAAACAAGACAAGAATGCAACAATATTTACATTAGATACAGGAAGATTACACCCTGAAACTTATGATGTTATGGATGCAACAAATTTAAAATATGGTGTGAAAATTGATGTATTTTTCCCAGACAGCCAAAAAGTACAAGAACTTTATCAAACTCAAGGTGTAAATGGTCACTATGAAAGTATAAACAACAGAAAAAACTGCTGTAATATCAGAAAGATTGAGCCTTTAAAAAGAGCATTAAAAGATGTTGAAGTTTGGATTACAGGTCTTCGAGCTGCTCAAAGTGTTACAAGAGTTGATATGCCTTTAGTTGAATGGGATGAAAACTTCAAAGTAATAAAAGTAAATCCTTTGATTAACTGGAGTGAAGAAAATGTGTGGGATTATATAAAAGAAAATAGAGTTCCTTACAATAAACTTCACGACAAAGGTTTTCCAAGTATTGGATGCGCTCCATGTACACGAGCTATCAAAGATGGTGAAGATATAAGAGCGGGAAGATGGTGGTGGGAAAATCCTGAACATAAAGAGTGTGGTTTACACAAGAAATAATGGAGAATACTAAAATGATAAGTACAGAAAGATTAACTCATTTAAAACAGCTAGAAGCTGAATCAATTCATATTATTAGAGAAGTTGTTGCTGAATTTGACAACCCTGTAATGATGTATTCAGTTGGTAAAGATTCAGCTGTTATGTTACATCTTGCATTAAAAGCATTTGCACCTGCAAAATTACCATTTCCACTTTTACATGTGGATACTTTATGGAAATTTAAAGAGATGATTGCATTTAGAGATCAAAGGGCAAAAGAAGAAGGTTTTGAACTTTTAGTTCATACAAATCCAGAGGGAATTGAAAAAAATATCGGACCATTTACTCATGGATCTGCTGTTCACACAGATATTATGAAAACTCAAGGGCTAAAACAAGCACTAAACAAATATAAATTTGATGCTGTTTTTGGTGGAGCTAGAAGAGATGAAGAGAAATCAAGAGCAAAAGAGAGAATTTACTCTTTTAGAGATAAAAATCACAGATGGGATCCTAAAAATCAAAGACCTGAACTTTGGAATGTTTACAATGGTAGAGTTCATAAAGATGAATCTATTAGAGTTTTTCCAATTTCTAACTGGACGGAACTTGATGTTTGGCAATATATTTACCTTGAAGGTATTCCAATTGTACCACTTTATTTTGCAGCAAAAAGACCAGTTGTTGAAAAAGATGGTGTTAAAATCATGGTTGATGATGAAAGAATGCCAATTGGTCCTGATGATGTAGTAAAAGAAGAGATGGTTAGATTCAGAACTCTTGGATGTTATCCACTAACAGGGGCAGTTGATTCAACAGCTACAACACTACCTGAAATTATTCAAGAAATGTTATTAACAAAAACAAGTGAAAGACAAGGAAGAGTTATTGATAATGACTCAGCTGGATCAATGGAAAAGAAAAAAATGGAAGGATACTTTTAAAATGTCAATTACTGAAGAAAAAATAGCTAACGATATAGAAGCTTATTTAAAAGAGCATGAGAATAAACAACTGTTAAGATTTATTACTTGTGGGAGTGTTGATGATGGAAAATCTACTTTAATTGGAAGACTTTTACACGATTCTAAGATGATTTTTGAAGACCAGCTAGCTGCCATTAAAAATGATAGTAAAAAAGCTGGATCAACTGATGGTGAGTTTGACTTAGCATTATTAGTTGATGGTTTACAATCTGAGAGAGAACAAGGTATTACAATTGATGTGGCTTACAGATATTTTACAACTGATAAAAGAAAATTTATCATTGCAGATACTCCAGGTCACGAGCAATATACAAGAAATATGGCAACGGGAGCTTCAACAGCTGACTTAGCAATTATTTTAATTGATGCTAGATATGGTGTTCAAACGCAAACAAAAAGACATTCATTTATTGCAAAATTACTTGGGATTCATCATATAGTAGTTGCAGTTAATAAAATGGATTTAGTTGATTTTTCACAAGAGAGATACAACGAAATTTGTGCTTCTTATTTAGAATTTGCAAAAGAGTTAGGAATGACAGAAGATATTACTTTAATTCCATTATCTGCACTTAATGGGGACAATGTTGTAAATGTAAGTCCTAAATCACCTTGGTATAAAGGTGATACTTTAATGCATGTTTTAGAGACTATTAAAATTGATGAAGATAGAGATTTAGTTCACTTTAGACTTCCAGTTCAATATGTAAATAGACCTAATCTAAACTTTAGAGGATTTTGTGGAACAATCGCAAGTGGAGTTATCAAAGTTGGTGATTCAATCACTGTTTTACCATCAGGAAAAAGTTCAAGTGTAAAAGAAATCGTAACTTATGATGGAAACCTAAATTACGCTTATGCTCAACAAGCAATTACACTTACTTTAAATGATGAAATAGACATTTCAAGAGGTGATACAATTGTAAAAAGTGATGAGCAACCAGACCATGCTGCAAACTTAGATGTTGATATTGTTTGGATGAGTGAAGAGCCACTAACAAAAGGAAAACAATATTTTATCAAAAGAGCAACAACTCAAACTGTTGGAACTATTGATAAATTCTATTACAAAACAGATGTAAATACTTTAGAGCAAAGTGAAGCAAATGTTTTAAATCTAAATGAGATTGCACATGCAAAATTAGATTTAGAACAAAATATCGCTTTTGATGCTTATGATAAAAATAAAGTTATGGGAAGTTTTATCATTATTGATAGAATTACAAATAACACAGTTGGTGCTGGAATGATTAGAAATAAATCAATTGACCAAAGCAAAAAGGATACTCAATATTCAGAATTTGAAATTGAATTTAATGCTCTTGTGAGAAAACATTTCCCTCATTGGGAAGCTAAAGAAATTTTTTAAGAAATTTTATGTCACAAAACCTAAACTTAGAAAATATTAAAAAAGAAAAGGATGGAATAGATGTCTTAGCTGACATCTTTTTCCATGCTGTTTTTGGCGAATTAGTAACTCCTGCCGATTTAGAAAGATTCAAATGGTATGGGGTTTACGCACAAGATGAAAAACAAGAATATTTTAAATTGAGAGTTCCTTTATCTTTAGGAGAATTAAATTTAAATCAACTAAAAACACTCAGTTTAATCTCAAAGAAATTTAGCGATGATACTTTGATTTTTTCAAATGAACAAAAAGTAGAGTTTAAAAATCTAAAAATTTATGACTTACCTAATATCTTTAATCTTCTTTTAGAAGCAAAATTAAATACACGTTTTGAAGCAGGTCATACAATAAGAAGAATTCTCACTTGCCCTGTAAATGGGATAGATGATACACAATTAGTTGATGTTGAACCACTTGCAAATAAATTAAATGATACTTTTATTGGAAATAAGAATTTCTCAAACTTACCAAATAAACTTCAAATTGCAATAAGTGGTTATGAAGAGGGATGTAATGTTCAATTTATTCCTGATATTAGTTTTAATGCAACAAAAGATGTAAAAAATAAAATTATTTTTGCTATAAAAATCTTGGATAAAACTATTGGTTATATAACTCCTGCACAAGTTGTAAAAACAGCAATTGCCCTTGCAAATATTTACAAAGATTTTGGGGATAGAACAAATCCACAGAATAGCTCTTTTGAATTTCTAGTAAATAATTGGGGAATAAATAAATTTTTTGATATTTTAAACTCAACAGTAAATTATAAAATAGAAAAAAATAAAACTATCCAAGAACAAACCATTCCTAAAAAACCAAGAATGGGAATAAACAAAAGTAAAATTGAAGAACAAAGTTACATAGGTTGTAAAATTGCTTCTTCAACAATACAAAGTTCAAATCTAGATAATTTATCGTCTTTACTTGAAAAATATAATGCTTCAAAAATTAAAATTACCCATAAAGGGGATATCATAATTTTAGATGCTTTATCAAATAGTGCAAATGATTTAGCTATTGAACTTGAGAAAATAGACTTTAATCCTTTTGTATAAAAGAGATTCTAATCTCCCATTCCATTTAGCTGATTTGCTACATATTTTGCGTAATTATCGGTCATTCCTACAATATAATCAATAACTCTTTGGTACATTGTATAAAGAGATTTATCTTCATTTGGTAAATCTTCTCCCATTAGTTCCAAAGCTCTTTTGTTTCTAAATGAAAGTTTTGATAACTCTTTTTTCTCATATAATTCATAAGTTGCAGGAATTAAATTATTAAGTAAAGTTTCAATTATATTATAAGCACCAAGTTCCAATTCAATTTTTCTTTTCTCATTAAAAATCTTATTTGTTGCCAAATCTTTAGCTTCTTTAAGACCTTTTTTTAACCTATCATCCGAAAACTTCTCTATCAAATCATTTGGTTGATTATCACTAATTATTTCATCATAGTTGTTTTCAAATACCTCCATTACATGCCTTGCTAATTTATCAATTGAAATAGCAACCAGTTTAGAGACTTTTTTTAATTTAGAGATATTTTCTTCATATACTTTTGAAACTATCTCTTCTGCACAAAATAATTCAAATATTTTTCGAACATCATTTTCATCTATTATATTTAATTCAAAAGCATCTTGTAAATCTAAAAGTCCATAACAAATATCATCCGCAGCTTCCATTAAAAAAGACAGAGGATGTCTTTTATATGTACCATCTTCTTTTACAAGATTAAGTTCATTAAAAACCGATTTAAAAAAATCTTTTTCACTTTGAAAATAATTAAATTTTGATTTACCACTAATTTTACAATTGGATGAAGAATAAGGATATTTTATTAATGTTCCTAAAGTTGCAAAAGTTAAACTCATTCCTCCTAAAAACATATTATTTTCAATTTGACTTACTATTCTAAAACTTTGTGCATTTCCATCTAAATGTAAAAAATCATTCATCTTTTTCTTTGATAATTTTTTCAAATATTTTTTTTTCTTATGATTAGTAAACCACTCTTTTATAACTTCTTCTCCAGCATGACCAAAAGGAGGATTTCCTATATCATGAGCTAAACAAGCTGTTTGAACAATATATGCAATATCATATGGATTTATTTCAATTTCTGGAAACTTTTCATCTAAAAATTTTCCAGCTCTTAAGCCTAAACTTCTCCCAACACTTGCAACTTCTAAACTATGGGTTAATCTATTATGAACATGGTCATTTTTTGATAAAGGATGAACTTGTGTTTTTTTTGATAATCTTCTAAAAGAATTAGAAAATATTATTCTGTCATAATCTTTGTGAAAACTATTTCTATAAAAATCATCATTTTTATCAGCTTTAATTTCTTCAAAATTATAAAATCTTTTTTTACATAATAAATTATTCCAATCCACCTGAATTCCTTTAATTAACTATTTTTTATATAATGCCATAATTTTAAAAGATAATAATATATATTTTGCTTCTTAAATATGATTCTTATCTAAAATAATATAAAATTATAATCTTAATAACTATAACGAATTAATAATGAGTAAATAAAAATGAACAAAAATATCTTTAGACCTTTTTTCAATGAAAATACAGATGTATTAAATTTTATTAGATACAACACTATTGGAAAAAATAAAAAAGAATATTTTGACTATACAGCTTCAGGACTTGCATTTAGACAAATAGAAAATAGAATCCATGATGTACTTGAGACTTATGCAAATACTCACTCTAAAGAGGCTTCAAATGCCGATAAAACTACAAATTATTATGAATTAGCAAGAAATAGTTTAATAAAAAATCTAGAACTCTCAAATGATTTTGTAATTCTTCCAAGTGGTTATGGAACAACTGCTGCGATTAAACATTTTCAAGAATTATTAGGGCTTTATATTCCACCTGCTACTAAAAAAAGATTTAGCTTTAAAATAGATAAAAAAACTGCTCCCTTAGTAATAGTAGGACCGTATGAACACCACTCAAATGAAGTTTCATTTAGAGAAGCTTTATGTGAAGTACAAAGAATAAATTTAGATAAACAAGGTTTAGTTGATTTAAACCATCTAAAAGAAGTATTAGAAAAAAATAAACATCGAGAAATAATAGCTTCATTTACTATAGCTTCAAATGTAACAGGAATCATCACTCCCTATGAAGAAATCTCTAAAATATTAAGAAGTTATAGTGCAATAGTTTGTTTTGATGCAGCAGCTAGTAGTCCATATATGAATATTCCAACTCATCTTTATGATGCTATGTTTATGTCACCACACAAACTTCTAGGTGGTCCTGCTTCGTGTGGATTATTGATAATTAGGAAATCTTTAGTTGATACGTCTATCGCTCCTACATTTGCAGGTGGTGGAACGGTTTTATATGTTAATAAAACTTCACAAACTTATCAAAATGATATAGAAACAAGAGAAACAGCAGGAACTCCTCCAATTTTACAATTTATTAGAGCATCTTTAGCATATCAACTAAGAAATGAAATAGGTTTTGAATTTATAAAAAAACAAAAAGATGAACTAAAAGAGTATTTTATAAGTGAATTAAGAAAAATCCCAAATTGTGAAATTTATGGAAACCAAGAAGCTTCAAATATTGGGATTATATCTTTTAATATAAAAGGGCTAAATCCTTATGAATTATGTAATCGCTTATCTTTAGAAGATAATTTCCAAACAAGAGCTGGATGCTCATGTGCTGGACCTTATGGACATGATTTATTAGAAATCGAAGAATTCAATATAGATAACCGCCCAGGATGGGTTAGAGTTTCTATTCATTTTTCTCAAACAAAAGAAGAGATTAAAAGTTTAGTTGAGGGAATAAAAAAGATTTCATCACAAAAACATTCCAAACGGAATAGCAACTAAATCATCACTAAATTCAATAACCATATCACCATTATAAAAAACTACACCTAAGCATTTTTTATCTATTTTATTTCTTTAGTAGTATGTTTTTTTACCACTATACAATATAAATTTAAAATATTTTAATCTTTACTTTTATCATCTACATAAGAACTGTTACAGATAATTTAGGAACTTATTTCAAGCTGTATTTGATAAAGGCTGACCGAAATAAATTTCGGTTTCCTTTTTGATTTTGAAATTAGGAGAATTTCAAAGATTAGAATTTATAATTGATTCCTGCAGACATAGATGTTGAGTCTTCTAATTCAATTTTTGCATTATAATTAACACCACTTTCTGTTCCAGTAAATGATTTATCTACATTATACTTTGTATACGCTAATCCTAATTCAAATTCTACATTTTTTGTAATATCATAAATTGCTCCAACTTGAACACCATACGCAAGTCCTGACATTTTTAAATCAGAATCTTCTTCATAATTTGCATTACCTAAATGTACTCCAGCAAAAAATCTAAAGTCTTCATTTAGTGGAATTAAATAATCATAGTTTCCTAAAATAATTCTAAAATCTCCACCATCTTCAATACCATAATTTACATGAGAAAGTGAAATTCTATGAGTTTTATCTAAAATAACTCCTAACTTTAATTTTAAAGATAAAGCATCATCACTAAATGATTCACTTTCAGTATATCCTATACTTGGAGCATTAATCGTTCCTTTAAAATTAGCATCACCTCTTTCTGCTCCCGCACCTAAAAAATACTGTAAATCCATTGCCATCATTGATGTACTTGCTGCAACTAAACTTGCCATTACTATTGTTTTTTTCATTTATATCCTTTGGTTTAACGATGTTCTGTTGAACATTGAAAGAAAATCTTAACTTTTATAAACTTAGTTTTTAATTAATACCTATAGAACATTGGAATATAGTGGGAACTGATATCAAAAATAATCAAAATTTAGAACTTTTTTATAAAAAAATTGGAGATAATGTTAAAAAATTAAGAATTCAAAGAGGATTTAGCCAACTAAAACTTGCAAATGCTATGGGATATGATTCTGTTGGACATATTGCTAAAGCAGAAATTTATAAATATGGAAAGAAATTTAATTTAGAGCATCTTTTTAAAATTTGTTTAATTTTAAAAGTATCCATGATAGAAGTTTTTGAAGGAACGGATGAATTTTTAGAATAATACGGAAATACAAATCTTACTTTTTCCAAGCCTTTTGAGGATTAATTTCAAAACTACACAAATACTACATATTTCATTTAGACTTCATTAACCAACAAAGCATACAATTCAACATGAATTTCATATTGTTTTTTTCAATTTTTTTTGTTGTTTTTGCTTTTCAATCTTTAATAATAAAAAAGCGTCTTATAAATAAACTTGATTTTACTTATAAGACCAAAAAATATCTTAGCCTAATTTTATATATCACTTTTTTGGGTGTAATTTTATACCCAATGGCTAGATATTTCCCTGTAGTGCCAAACTGGCTCTATTTTGTCCTTTCCTTACCAATTGGGGTGATTTTTTTAACATTTATTATTACAATATTTCATGAAATCATCTCTTTTGGAATTAACAAAACACCATTCAAAAAAAACAGAAGAGAATTTTTTAAAAAAGGTTTAGATATTGGAGCAATTTCGCTAGTAATTGCCACAAATGCAAAAGCTATGGATAATGCAAAAAATGTTCAACTTGAACTTGTTGATATAAAAATAAATAATTTAGTCCAACCCTATACTATTATTCAAATAAGCGATATTCACATTGGTGGATTGGTTGATAAAAAATTTATAAAATCCCTCGTTGATAAAATTAATATATTAAATGCTGACAGTGTTGTAATTACAGGTGATTTAGTCGATACAAAATTAGAATATGCAATTCCTGCATTAAATGAACTTAAAAATATACAATCAAAATATGGAACTTATTTTATAGTTGGAAATCATGAATATTTTCATGGAGTTAAACCAATTATTGATTATGTAAATTCTTTAGGAATAAAAACTTTAGAAAATGAAAATATTTATATTGGAGAAAAGGACAAAGGTTTTTATCTTTGTGGAGTTTATGATTGGTTTGGAAATAAATATGGTTCATATCAACCAGATATAAATAAAGCCTTAGAAAATACAACTAATCAACCTACTATTTTATTAGCTCATCAACCAAAATATATTACTCAACTAGAAACTACAAAAGGAATTGATTTAGTTCTTTGCGGACACACCCACGGTGGGCAGATTTTCCCTTTTAATTTTTTAGTAAAACTTCAACAGCCTTATATAAAAGGTCTTCATACTCATAATGAATTTACTCAAGTTTATGTAAATAAAGGTACAGGATTTTGGGGTCCACCTATGAGATTAGGAGCTAGCAGCGAAATAACTATTCTAAAACTTTCTTAATTTCAAACCGTAATACTTACTATACAGCTATTTAATAAATTTACTCTTCTTATTCATGTATAATGACTTCAATTAAAAAATAAAAGGATTTAAAATGTCTTTAAAAGTAGTTATTTCCCACAAAACTCACTATAAATATGATAAAGCCATATCTTTATCTCCACATATTATAAGATTAAGACCAGCCCCTCATAGTAGAACTCCAATTGAAGCTTATTCATTAAAAATTAAACCTGATAATCATTTTTTAAACTGGCAACAAGACCCTTTTGGAAACTATCAAGCAAGAGTTGTATTTCCTGAAAAAACTAAAGAATTTTTTGTTGATGTTGAAATAATTGCAGATATGATTACTATAAATCCTTTTGATTTTTTTGTTGAAGAATCAGCTACAAATTATCCATTTAAATATAAAGATGATTTAAGAAAAGAGTTAAAACCTTATTTAAAAATAGAAGAAGATGGCAAATTATTAAAAGAATTTGTTAAAAAAATTGATAAAACAGAAAAACCAATTAATGATTTTTTAGTTGAAGTAAATCAACTTATAAATTCATATATAAACTACACAGTAAGACTTGAATCAGGGGTTCAAACTTGTAAAACAACACTAAAAGAAAGACTTGGTTCTTGTAGAGATTTTGCTTGGTTATTTGTTCAAACTTTAAGACATTTAGGACTTGCCGCTAGATTTGTATCTGGATATTTAGTTCAATTAGCAGCTGATATAAAATCACTTGATGGACCAAGTGGTCCTGAAGCTGACTTTACAGATTTACACGCATGGACAGAAGTTTATATTCCTGGTGCTGGTTGGATTGGACTTGACAGTACAAGTGGACTTTTTGCAGGGGAAGGTCATATTCCATTAGCTTGTACACCACATTATAACTCTGCTCATGCGATTGAGGGATTTAGTGATAAATGTGAAACAGAATTTGAATTTGATAATAGTGTTACAAGAATTTTTGAATCTCCAAGGGTTACAAAACCTTATAAAGAAGAACAATGGAAAGCTATTTATGACTTAGGATTTAAAGTAGATAAAGACTTAGAAAAAAATGATGTTCGTCTTACAATGGGAGGAGAGCCAACATTTGTTTCTATTGATGATATGGAATCAGCTCAATGGAATAGTGAAGCAGATGGTGAACATAAAAGAGAATTAGCTACAAAACTAGCAAGAAGACTTTTAGAAACGACAACAACTGGTGGATTATTACACCATGCCCAAGGAAAATGGTATCCAGGTGAACCACTTCCAAGATGGCAAACAACTATTTATTGGAGAAAAGATAAAAAACCTGTTTGGGAAAATCCAGCACTGTTAGCAAATAAAAATGATGTATTTGATTATACAACTGCTGATGCAAAAAACTTTTTATCAACACTTGCATCTGTTTTAGGTGTTAGTGATGAAAATATAAGTCCAGCATTTGAAGACCCAATCTATTATATTATGAAAGAAGCTGAACTTCCTCTTGATATTGACCCTTTAAAATATGATTTAAAAGACCCTTTAGAGAGAAAAACAATAGCTGAGAAATTAGCGCAAGGTTTAAATAATGAAGTTGGATATGTTTTACCTTTAAATTTTGGAAAAACAAAATGGATAAGTTCAAAATGGGAATTTAGAAGAAATCACCTATTTTTAAGTGCTGGAAATTCACCATTGGGATTAAGACTTCCCTTAGAATCATTAGTAGTAAAACCACCTATTGAACTAGAAAAAAGTTTTGAAACAGACCTTTTTGCCTTTGCTCCAGAACTTGGTGATTATATTAAAGATGTGAAAAAAAGAGCTAAAAAAATTAGTTCAAAAACAACTACAAAATTTAACTCAAATACTTTTGTAAGAACTGCAATTACATCTGAAATTAGAGATAATAAACTTTGTATTTTCCTTCCTCCAATTGAAGATACGGAAGTATTTTTGGATTTAATTGCTTCAATTGAACAAACTGCAACTAAGTTAAATTTAGCTCTAATTATCGAAGGTTACGAACCACCACATGATTTAAGAACAGATAGAATCAAAGTAACACCAGATCCTGGTGTTATTGAAGTAAATATTCAACCTGCATCATCTTGGAAAGAGTTAAGTGACAACTTACTTGCACTTTATGAAGATGCCAGATTATGTAGACTTGGAACTGAAAAATTTATGATTGATGGAAGACACACTGGAACGGGTGGTGGTAACCATGTTACTATTGGTGCATTAAAACCTAGCGATTCACCACTATTAAGAAATCCTCAACTGCTTAGAAGTTTAATCACATTTTGGCAACATCATCCAGGTTTATCTTATTTATTCTCAGGAGCATTCATAGGTCCAACATCTCAAGCTCCAAGAGTTGATGAAGGAAGAGCTGAAAATCTTTATGAACTTGAAATTGCCTTTTCTCAAATTCCAGAAAGTGGTGATGTTCCATTTTGGCTAACGGATAGACTGTTTAGACATATGTTAACAGACATTACAGGAAATACTCATAGAAGTGAGTTTTGTATAGATAAACTATATTCACCTGATAGTAGCACTGGAAGACTTGGTATTTTAGAGCTTAGAGCTTTTGATATGCCACCTCACTCTCAAATGGCACTTTTACAAATGCTATTAGTTAGAGCTTTAGTTTCTTGTTTTTGGCAAAAACCATATAAACATGATTTAGTTAGATGGGGAACAAGATTACATGATAAATTCTTACTTGAACACTATGTAAAAGAGGATTTAAGAAGTGTTGTTCAATACTTAAATGATGAAGGTTATGAATTTAAACTTGATTGGTTTGACCCCTTCTTTGAATTTAGATTCCCATTATATGGAATGACAATGATTGAAGGAATGCCAGTTGAAATAAGATCAGCAATTGAGCCATGGAATGTTCTAGGAGAAGAATCAAGTTCACAAGGAACATCAAGATATGTTGACTCATCTGTTGAGAGATTACAAATCAAAATTGAAAACTTCAACGAAGAAAGATACATAGTAACTTGTAATGGAGTTCAAGTTCCCCTATCAAAAACAGATATTGAAGGAGAGTACGTAAGTGGAGTTAGATACAAAGCTTGGCAGCCTTGGTCAGCACTTCATCCAACCATTAAGGTTGATACACCTTTAACTTTTGATATAATAGATAAGTGGAATACTAGATCTATTGGTGGGTTTAATTACTTTGTGACACATCCAGGTGGAAGAAGTTACGATACTTTCCCTGTAAATTCTTTTGAAGCTGAGTCAAGAAGAATAAATAGATATTGGGACTTCAATCACTCTCAAGGTGAAGTTGAAACTTACGAGCCATCTATTTCAGGGGAAGCAAATACTCTATTTACTGTGGAAGCAACTAGAACTTTAACAAATACAAAAGGAAGTAAAAAACTTCTTTTTAAAGAGATGCCAAAAAACAAAGAGTACCCACATACATTAGATTTAAGACAAAGGTGGATTAAAAAGTAGATGTCAATTTTTGATAGTTGTAAGTTAGAATCATCATTTGATGAAATGTTTGATACACAATGTAATGTTAGACCACATTGGAATGAGATTAAAAATGGTTTAGATAATGCAGGTATCAAACAACTTGAACAAAAACAAACAGAAATTGATTGGCGACTTGAAGATAATGGGGTTACTTATAATATTTATAATGATCCTGAGGGAAATAATAGGAGATGGAATTTAGATCCAATTCCCTTGGTTCTTACATCTACTGAATGGGAAGAGATTTCAAAAGGCTTAAAACAAAGAGCTAAACTTTTAAATCTAATTTTCAAGGATTTATATACAGAGCAAAAATTGATAAAAGAAGGAATTGTTCCTGCTGAAATTATTTTTGCTCACAAAAGTTTTATTCCTGAAGTTTTCAACTTTGAAAACAAAGATTATTATTCTATGAGATTTTATGCAACAGATATAAGCAGAGGTCCTGATGGAAAATTTTGGGTTATAAATGATAGAACTCAATCACCATCAGGATTAGGTTATGCTATAGAAAATCGACTTACTATGAATTCTATTTCAAATGATTTATATCCAAATATTGAAATTCTAAAAATGGCAAAATTTATTGAGGGATTTAAAGATATGTTAAAATCTCTCTCTTCATCAAATCATGAGAATCCACTAATTGCACTTTTAACTCCTGGTCCTTTAAATGAAACATATTTTGAGCATTCATATATCAGTTCTTTTTTAGATTTAACTCTTGTTCAAGGGGAAGATTTACTTGTAAAAAATAACCAATTATGGCTAAAGAATTTAAATGGTTTACGAAAAGTTGATACTTTAATTAGAAGAGTAGATTCACAATATTGTGATCCACTTGAATTAAAAAACAATTCTCAATTAGGAGTTGCTGGTCTTGTAAATGTGATTAGAAAAGATAATCTTTCAATGATAAACCCAATTGGTGTTGGTATTTTAGAGAATATTGGGCTAAATCCATTTATGAAAAATATTGCAAAGTTTTTATTAAATGAAGAATTAATTTTACCTCAAATAGCAACTTGGTGGTGTGGACAAAAAAAAGAACTTGATTTTGTTCTTGCAAATATCAAAAATCTAATTATCAAAAAAATTGATAGAACAGATAATATAGAAGTGTATTTTGCAAATAAATTAAATAATGAAGAATTGAAAAATTTAATAGAAAAAATACAAAATAATCCTCACTATTATGTGGGTCAAGAAATCATAGATTTTTCAACCACTCCTTCTTTTACAAAAGGAAAAGTTGAACCTAGAAATACAGTTATTAGAGCTTTTTCATATTTACATCAAGAAAAATATCATGTAATGCCAGGTGGTTTGATTAGAGTATCGCCCTCAAAAGATTCACTTGTTGTATCAAATCAAAAAGGTGGAACAAGTAAAGATTTATGGATTCTTGGTAAAGATGATGATTTTTCTGGAAATAGTATTTTTAAAAATAGATCTTTTATTGATTCAAGATTAGAAAATATTTCAACAAAAAGAGCAGAGAATCTTTTTTGGTTAGGAAGATATTTAACAAGGTCAATAACAACAGCTAGAATGATTAGATTTAATCTTAAAAGTATGCTCAATCTAAACAGATATGATGACCATACTAATTCAAAACAGACAAATAAAATTCTAAATAATGCTTTAACCCACTTAACTATGAGTTATCCAGGATTTTTAGATGCTAAAACTGCTACTTTACCAATAAAAGAGATAATATCATTAATAAGAGATAAAAATAGAGCTGGAACTCTTAGCTTTAGCATTACAATGCTTTCAGATTTAAATGCAAGCGTTAAAAATCTTCTTACTATGGAAGCTTGGAGAATTTATGAAAAAATGCAAAAAGAGTGGAATAGTTATAGTAAAAAAGAGATTTCTACAAACAAAGAACATATAAATGAACTTGATAAACTTCTGATATATTTAATGGCTTATAAGGAGCTAATTGATGAAAGTATATTTAAAGAACAAGGCTTGATTTTATTTGACATTGGTTCTAAAATAGAAGTTTCACAACTATTAATTTCAAAACTAAGATCTCTTCTCACACTTAAACTTGATAAATTAATAGAATATGATGTATTAGATTCTATGCTAAATTCTTATGAAAGTTATAACTCATATAGAGCCTATTATAAATCATCTTTGGCATTGGAAAATGTCTTGGATTTTTTAGTGTTTAATACAAAATATCCTAAAGCTCTAATTTATATTATAAATCAATTATTGGCTGATTTAAAAGAACTTCCAAAGAATATCAACAATTCACACCTTAGCAGTTTTGAAGAGCCTATATTTAAAGTATTTTCTATGATAACTTTAACGAATACTCAAAAACTTTTAGAAAGTCAGGAAGATGAATATGTTTACACACAATTAGATGAGTTTTTATCAACTATCTCTGATTTATTAACAAAAACATCTGATGAATTAACAAAAACATATTTTTCACACTACAACGAGTAAACATGATTTATGAAATATACCACGAAACAAAATTTGATTATGCAGGACTTGTAACATTCAGCCACAATATTGCAAGATTAAAACCAAAAGATTCAAATACACAAAAGCTACTTGAATACTCACTAAAAATAGAACCAACACCTTATGAGACTAGTGAATTCATTGATTATTTTGAGAATACAAATAATTATATGCTTATTAGAGAATCTCATAAAAATCTAAAAGTAATTGCAACTTCAAGGGTTGAAAGAATAAAAGAAGAAATCGATAAAGAATTAAATTTAATTAAAGAAATAAAAACAACAGTTAAAGAGTTAAAAGAAAGACTTAGTACTTATAACCCAAATGATGTTTTAGCAAAATATTTTTTATTCGAAACCGATTCAATTCCAATGCCATCAATTGAAATAAAAAAATATCTTCTAGAATCTTTTAATGAAAATAGAAATATTATTGAAGCAACTAATGAATTTATGTCTAGAATTTTTAATGATTTCAAATTTGTATCAGGTTTTAGTGATATTACAACTCCTATAGAAATGATTTTTAAAGAAAAAAAAGGAGTTTGTCAAGATTTTGCTCAATTTGCAATATCAGCACTTAGAAGTATTGGAATTCCTACTCGATATGTAAGTGGTTATATTCAAACAATCCCTGCTGAGGGAAAAGAAAAACTTTTTGGAGCAGATGCTTCACATGCATGGTTTTCTATTTATATTCCTGATTTTGGTTGGGCAGATTTTGACCCTACAAACAATAAAATTCCAAATGAAGAGTATATAATATTAGGATATGGAAGAGATTATTTAGATATTTCTCCTTTAAAAGGAGTTGTTCAAAGTAGTGGAAATAGTTCTTTGGGAGTTAAAGTTAATGTTAAAATCTTAGCAGATTAGAAGAGTTTAAAAACTCTCCCACTCTGCATCATCTTTTATATTAGGTTTAGAAACCACATGATTTGATTCATGTTTTACTACTTTTGCTGGTATTACTTTATTTTTACTTGTTACTATTTTATTATGACTTTCTGCATTATGTATATCTTTTGCAGCTGATTTTACATTTCTAGCTTTAACTTCATTTTTGCCTTTGAATTCTTTTTCATCAGCATTTGTTACTACTAATTTTGCAATTTGATCTGTCAATACAGCTACATCATGAGTTTGTGATGCAACTGCTGCATTTTGTTGCGTTTGTTGATCTAATTGATTTACTGCATCATTTATTTGCTCAATTCCAAGTAATTGTTCTTTTGAAGCATTTTGAATATCTTGTATCAAGTTTATAGTATGAG
>JAQVLW010000007.1:0-21926 GCA_028703945.1 Aliarcobacter sp.
GGTTTTCTATTACTATTCTTTTTATTTATAGATTTATTACTCTTCTTTTTACTGGCTAAAATATTTGCATCTATTTGAAAACTTTTATTTTCCAATTTTCTCTCTTTTTTTAATATTTCATTTTATCTTAATATCAATAAAAATATTTTGTAAGAATTATATAAAAAGAATTTTACACCTAACCTTTAAAAGTTAGGTGTAAAGAATTTGTTAGTTTGTTGTTGTATCAATGTCAGGGTGAATAAGTACTTTATATGATGTATCTTCAGAATTTGTATATACATTATAAGTTACAGAATCAATAGTTTGAGTCAAATTTGTACTCTAGCTTACTAATTAAATCTAAAATTTGTGCATACTCCGACTTTGCAATTTTCATTTTAAGCCGTTCTAAGACTACTGGATTTGTTGTAAGTTCATCATTTAATATCAAATTTAAACTTACACTTGCTACAAAAGATATCGCTAACCATTGCTTTCATAAAACTCTCCTTTATACTTCTATAAGTCAGTCTACAACTTAAAATATTAAATAAATATTTTTATAAAAACATTCAAACCTCAATACTATAAAAACAAGAAAAAATCTCATTTTTTTGTAGGCTAATCAAACCTTTTTTTTCTTCGAAATTTTGAATACTATTTTCATCGTCAGCAATCCCAAACCAAGGTTCTATACAAATAAAAGGTGCACCACTTGGTTTTGACCAAATGCCTAAATATGGAAAATTTTCAAAATTTAATCTTACAAAATTTTCATTTTTTATATTTTTTAAACTCACTCTTTTTATATTTAAATCATTAAAAACTAAAGCATCATTTTTAAATAACTTTTCATTTAAAGGCATTTTATTATCTATTATTTTTAAATCTTCTTTTTTATAAAGTAATCCTAAATCATTTAAAAAATATCTTTTTGTTTGTTTCAAATCTTCAAACTCTATAAAATAATCCTCTTTTTTTTCATCTTCTTTTAAAGTCCAGTTAAAAGCGGGATGAGCGCCAATTGAAAAAAGCATTTTATTATCTAAATTATTTATCACTTTATATGAAATTATTAGCTTTGATTTTTCTAATTTATAAGATAAATATAACTCAAAAGAAAAGGGATAAATTTCCAAAGTTTTTTCATCACTTTTTAATCTAAACTCTATAAAATCAACTTCTTGAGTTATTATTTTAAACTCTTTATCTCTTGCAAATCCATGTTGAGTCATATTATATTTTTGATTTTGGTAAGTATAACTATCTTCTTTTAGTCTTCCAACTATTGGAAAAAGTATTGGAGAGTGACGATTCCAGTATTTTGAATCACCTTGCCAGATGTATTCTAAATCTTCATCTATTTTTTGAAGGCTATTTAGTTCAGCTCCAAAAGATTTGATTTTTGCTTTTATAAAACTATTTTTAATTTCATAATTCAATTTATAATCCCTTGATATTAAGTAAGGTATTTTATAAAATCCTACCTTACTTAAATATTTTTTGAACTAATTAGTTGTTTTTAAAACCTGAATTTGTTCTTCTATTTTTTGAAGTTGCTGATGTTTCACTTTTTTTAGAAGCAAATTTATTATTGTTTCCTCTTGGTTTTGCACTTGAAGATGAACTTTCTTCTTTTTTTCTTCCAAAAGGTTTTTTTGAACTAGAGTTTGCATCTTTTGGTTTTGCAGTTCTATTTTGGTTTGAACTATTACCTCTGTTTCCTCTATTTCCAATTGGTTCTGCTTTGATATTTGGGTCAACTTTAAATCCGATTGTTTCAATTTTTCTGATTTTTTGTTTGATTAATTTTTCAATTCCAAACAAATAATCATGTTCATCAACACAAACCAAAGATATAGCCTCACCTGTATTTCCAGCTCTTCCAGTTCTTCCGATTCTATGAACATAATCTTCTGCAATATTTGGTAATTCAAAGTTTATTACATGTGGAAGATTGTCGATGTCAATTCCACGTGCAGCAATATCAGTTGCCACAAGAACTCTTACATTTCCAGCTTTAAAATCATCTAAGGCTTTTGTTCTTGCACCTTGTGATTTATTTCCATGAATTGCAGCTGATGAAATTCCATCTTTTACAAGTGCTTCACTTAATTTGTTTGCACCATGTTTTGTTCTAGTGAAAACTAAAACTTGTTTCCAGTTATTTTTATTAACTAAATGTAATAAAAGTTCTTTTTTTCTCTCTCTATCAACTAAATGAACACTTTGCTCAACTTTGTGAGAAGTGCTATTTGCAGTTGCTGCTTCTATTAATACAGGAGAATTCAATAAACTATCTGCTAGTTTTTTAATATCATCTGAGAAAGTAGCTGAGAAAAGAAGATTTTGTCTTTGTTTTGGAATAATTGCTAGAACTTTTTTAATATCGTTTATAAATCCCATATCAAGCATTCTATCTGCTTCATCTAAAATAAAAAATTCGATTTTTGATAAATCTAAACAATCTTGAGAGATTAAATCAAGTAATCTTCCAGGAGTTGCAATTACAATATCAACACCTTTTCTTAAAAGTGCTTTTTGTGGGTTGATTCCAACTCCACCAAAAACAACAGCTGATTTAAAAGGAAGATATTTCCCATAAGTTTCAACACTTTGAGCAACTTGAGCTGCTAGTTCTCTTGTTGGAGTTAAAATCAAAGCTCTTACATGAGATTTTTTATCTTTATTGTAAGCAGTTTTTAATCTTTGTAACAGTGGAAGTGTAAATCCAGCCGTTTTTCCAGTACCCGTTTGAGCAGCTGCTAGAACATCTTTATTTGATAAAATAACGGGAATTGATTTTGATTGAATTGGCGTTGGCGTTGTATAACCCTCTTCTTTAATTGCACGAAGAAGTTCTGCGCATAAACCTAAGTTTGAAAATGACATAAGTACCTTGTTTTGTTATGAACCTATCAAAAGTTGTAAACTTGAGTTACGATCTAGGTTATATAATTTGAGTTTAGTTGAGTTGTAAATTGACTACAAAAACGAAGTCAGGCATAGACCGATGTATGCTGAAATTGCGACATTATATCATAAATAATCTAATTAAAATTTTATTTGGATTATTTGGACTAATTTCTTGTTTTACGCTTCTTCCGTCACATAAAAAGTAGTTTTACCATTTTTAGGGTCAAAATTCACACCATCTTTTGAAATATATGTATTTATGATTTTTCTAGCTTTTTTAAATGAACTTGCATTTCCTATCTCTTCTCTTTTATCAGCTGGAGTGATTACTGTTTTGTCATAACCTTTTGCAAATTTTTTAGCCACACTTGCATCTTTGAATGAATATTTAAGAATATCAATATCTCTTTTTACATCTATTGTTGCTTTTTTCTTTTCATCTTCAAATCTTAAAATTCTATTTCCGTTTGATGATATTTTCATTGTAGTTGCTGTTTCTATATTTTCAGTGTCTTCAACGATTACATACTCTTTTCCATTTATTAATAATATTTCATCATCTAATTTTTTAATCTCTTTGATTATTGTTTTTTTACCTTTTGCCATTTATAAACCTTTATATATTTTTCTATTGATTTCGTATTGTAGCTAATATTTACGCCCAATTCTTGGAATATAATTTTTTCAGCTATAATGAAAACCTTTTATAGAAAAATCAACAAGAAGAAAGAACAAAAATCAATGAATTTATTATCAAAAAATAGCCCAGTAGAACAATCAATTAATAAAATGAAAGCTGTATTAAAAGATGTTGGTTGTGAAGCCTCATTTTCACAAGAAAAACATCCTTTAGAAAACTGCTTTTCAGTAAACTTAGCTTCAAATGAAGCACCAAATCACATCTATTCAAATGGAAAAGGTACAATCTCTGATGCTTCAATAGCAAGTGCTTATGGAGAATACATCGAAAGATTACAAACTAACAACTTTTTTATAGATTTCCATTTACCAAATAGAAAATATTATCCAGATGAAGTTGCTTTTGATTTTGGAGGAGATTATTTAAATCCTGAATTAAAAAAGATTTATAGTGCAAATGGTGAACTTGAAGACAAAGATTTAGTAGATTTTAACAGCGATTATATGGACAAAATTGTGGCACTTCCTTTTATCAAAGAATCAACAAAAGAGAAAACATATATTCCAATAAATATTTTAAGTAACCTATTTGTAAGTAACGGTCTAGCAACTGGAAACACAGCAAATGAAGCAAAAGTTCAAGCACTTAGTGAAATCTTTGAAAGATATGCAAAAATTGTTATTATCAAAGAGGGTTACGCACTTCCAGAGTTTCCAGAAGAAGTTGTAAAATCATTTCCAAAAGTTTATAAAGATGCTCAAACTTTAAGAGATTTAGGTTACATAATAGAGATTTTAGATGCATCTTTAGGTGGAGTTTTTCCTGTAACTGCAATTTCACTAATAAATACTAAAAATAACACTCTATTTGTATCATTTGGAGCTCACCCTATTTTGGAAGTTAGCCTTGAGAGAACAATGACTGAACTTATGCAAGGAAGAGATTTAACAAATCTTGATGCCTTTGAAATTCCTACTTTTGATATGAGTTTAGTGGCTGATAGTTTTAACTTAGAAGCTCACTTTATTGATTCAAATGGAAAATTAGGTTTCCCATTTTTAAGCACTAAAAAAAGTTTTGAATATGCTCCTTGGAAATATGAAGGGAATGGAAGTGATGATGAATACGCATTTTTACTTGATATTTTAAAATCTCAAAATAGAGAAATGTATGTAAGAGAATATACATATTTAGACTTCTACTCTTGTCAAATGATTGTTCCAAATTTCTCAGAAGTTTATCCACTTGATGATATGGTTTATAACAATAAAAACAATGGAAAACTTATTCGTGATATGGTTTTAAACTTTGAAAAATATGATACAAACGAGATTTTAGACACACTTGATAGTTTAGATGATTCATTAAATATGCAACTATATATTGGTGTTATTTTTGAAGAAAATTTCACAATGGGAGATTTTAAAGCTCAAATGTTACTTCTTTTAGAAGAGTATGATGATGCTTTAGAAATTTTAGAATTTTCAAACAATAAATTTGGTCATTTAGTAGCTCAATTAATCAGAATGCAAAATGATGAACTTGTATGGGAAGAGTATGAAACAGCTTTAAATAATGTTTATGGAAAAGAAAAAATCCAAAGAGCGGTTGATGTTCTTGAAGGTAATGGCTTTTTAATAAATAGAACTTTACATAAAGATTATTACAATATGTTATCAATGTTTGATAAACTTGAAGTGAAAAAATTGGCTTTTTATAAAAATTAATTAGTTATAATCAAACAATTTTTACAAAATATAAAGGAAAATAATATGCAATATATGGAAGTTACAAACAAAAGTGTTCAAGAAGTTATAGATTGTTTAAAGGAAATATCTTCAAAGTATAAATTTGGAATTCAACATATTCATAATATAACTGAAACTTTAAAATCAAAAGGGATTGAATTAGGAAATGAGTGTCAAATTGTTGATATTTGTAATCCAATAATTGCACAAAAACTTTTAAGTGAAGATATGTCACTTTCAATTATCATGCCTTGTAAAATCTCTGTTTATACCCAAGATGGTGAAACAATAATAGCTATGAATTCTTTAGTTCAATTAGTAGATGATATAAACCCTGATTTAATAGAAATTGCGCAAGAAGCACAAGAACTATTATTAGAGATAATTGACGAAGTAAAATAGAGCATATTTTGGAAATATTATACAAAATATTTGAAATTGCTATTGTTTTATTTTTCATCTATATGATTATCAAAGTTTTCAGATGTAAATTTGGAAAATGTAATATAAAATAAAGAAGAAATATAATGTTAACTATGATAGAAGCGAGTACAGTAAATAGTGTTTCTCAACTAATTCAACTCTCTGTTGCTCCTGTATTTTTACTAGCTGGCGTGGCTGGGTTATTAAATGTTTTTACAGGAAGACTTTCAAGAATTATTGATAAAGTTGATAAATTAGATAAATATGAAGATGAACATCAACTAATCAATAAAAAAGACGAAGATATTTTAAAACTTAAACAAAGAAGAAAATTTCTTACAATGAGAATGAGAAATACAAACCTTGCCATACTTTTTTGTACAAGTACTGGGTTATTAATTGCGTTAGTTATTGCAACTATGTTTTTAAGTGCAATCTTTGAATTTAAAGACTCTTTTTTTATAGTTTTACTTTTTATTTCAGCAATGCTTTGTTTGATTATCTCTTTATTTTTATTTTTAAGAGAAATTTTTTATACAACTTCTTTTATTAAAAGTAAAAAAAGTTATATCCCATAAAAGGAAAAATTTAAATATGTACACTCCAATTTCATGCGAATTTTTTGACCAACTAAATGTGGCAATGAAAAGAAATATTCCCTCAACTATTGTTTATTTAGAAAATAATGAGAAAAAGACTATAAAAGGTTTAATCCAAACAATGAGTGTAATTGATGGTTTTGAATATTTGATTCTAACTACAAAAGAACAAATAAAACTAGATACGGTTTTAACTTTTAATGGTAGACGACATAAAGAAGAAGAATAAAAAATAAAAGAGATTAACTCTTTTACTTTTTGTTAAATTCTAAAAAGAATTTTTTCCATTAAACTCTTTTGCATCTGCTTGAGTGATAATAGTATTTGATATATCAAGTGTTTGTTGAGCGATTTCATTAGCTTCTGAAGCATTTTGTGCATTTTGTTGAGTAATTTGATCTAAATTATTAACAGCATCATTTATTTGGATCATTCCAGTTGATTGCTCTTTACTTGCAGTTGTAACATTTTGAATTAAATCTAAAGTAATACTAATATTTTCATTTAATTCTGTATAACCTTTTATCATATTTGAAGCAATATCTTTACCTTCTTGCGTTTTTCTTTGAGCATTTTCAACTAAGTTTTTTATTTGTTTAGCAGCTTCGGCACTTCTACTTGCAAGTGTTCGAACTTCTCCAGCAACAACAGCAAATCCTTTTCCAGCTTCTCCAGCGGTTGCTGCTTCAACAGCCGCATTTAAAGAAAGAATATTAGTTTGAAATGCTATTTGGTCAATCACTGTAATTGCTTCATTTATAGCTGATGTTTGAGAATTTATATCTTCCATAGATAAAGCTGTTTTATTTGCTAAGTCTTGACCTAAAGTAATTGATTCTTTAACTTTATTTCCATAACCTGCCATTTTTATAGCTGTTTGAGTATTATTTGTAATGTTTGCTGTTATCTCTTCTAACGATGCTGCTGTTTCTTCTAAAGATGCAGCTTGTGAATTTGCAGCACTTGCAATTCCTTGCATATTTTGAGTTAGAGTATTTGCATTATTACTTAAGATAATACCTGTTTTTTTATTTTCCATTAAAGTTTGAGTAATAACATCGCCTAAAATATTTACATCTTTTTCTAACTCTTTTATAATACCTTCAAGATTATTTGGAGCTAAATTTGATCTAAAATCTAATTTAGAATATGAAGTTAAAACATTTAAAATATTTGAAATATTGCTATTTAATGTTCCTAACATTTCATTTATAATATTTTTCAGTTCATTTAATGAAGGATTATTTGAGTCAAGTTCTATTTTACAATTTAAATGACCTTTATTAATTTCATTAGTAACTCTAATTGTATCAGCAATTAAAGCTCTATCTTTTTGGATATTCATTTTTGTATCTTCGATGTTTTTATTTATAATTTTTGACATCATTCCTAATTCATCATTTGATTTAACATTGATAAGTTCAATATCATCTTTTTCAAAATTTATAAATGCAAAAAAGTTTTCAACACCTTTTTTTACAGAATCGACATCGATTAAAATTGTAAAAGCAATTGTTCTTGCTAAAATCATAGTTAAAGCCACACCAAAAGCACTTAATAGTCCAAAGATAATCATATTTTGACTAGCATTATGCATCTCTGCACCAATTGTATCTGATAAACTTTGTGAAATATAATCTTCAATTTTCTTTAGAATATTGATTTTTTCGGTTATTTGCTTAAACCAAACATTTGCATCAATATTAAAATTTGAGTCAAGGTCGCTATATAAAGCAATTTTTCTCATTTTTTCAACTTCAGTTATAGAATCAGCTTGAAAAGTTTTTTTGTAAAAATCAGACATTGTTAAACTACTGACTTTTAAAAATGCATCCATGTATGCATTTTGTTCTGCAACCAAAGTATAAAACTTTGCTTTCATTCCTTCACCAAAACTATTTTTAGCAAAAGTATTAGTTCCAACTGCTCTTTCGATTCCAGCTCTTTCTTTTGATAATAAAAAGTTCATATAAGATACTAATTCTTGAGATACTTTAGCACTACTATTTGATAATTTTGTAATAGTTGCAATTACGTTTAATAACAATTTATTTGTATCAGTATAATAATCAATCGCAACAGCAGCATTTATACTAAAAGCACTAACTCCAGTTCTAATATTTGGTAAATCTTGAAGTTTTTTAAGACCATTATTCAGATTTTCTAAGAATTCATCACTATAAACATTTTTATCAAATGTATTTAAAAATTCATTTACTTCTTTTAGTTTTTCATCGACAACTAATCTTTGAGTTAAAAGTTCTGTACTAAATTTTTCACCTTTACTACCCAAAAATCCAGCAGTCATTCCTCTTTCTTTTTGTGTTTCATGAACTAAATTTCCAATTTTTATTGAAAGAACAACTACTTTATCTAATGATTGCAAATTTTTAGAAGAACTAAACGAATCTACCGCCAGTTTTGCTGCTAATAATATAACAACAATAAGCGGTATTAACATTATTAAAATCAACTTTTGTTTTATTGATAATCTTGAAAGCATTAACATCTCCATATCTTTATTTTTGTAATGATACCAAAATAATATCCTTATTAATAATAATTGCAATCAATTAAAATGAGATTTCTATATAAAAAATAATTTTTTTATAATTAACTTTTTTTATTATTTATTAATAATCTTGTTTTTTTTATATTTAATCCAGCTTTTGAACTTGCGTCCTCTAAACTTTCTTTATTTTCTAAAAGTCTTAATAAAACTTCGATTTTTTTGTTTGTTTTTATATGTGTAATTGACATATGATTATTCCTTTTATTTTTCTTCATTTCAATGAAGTTATTAAAAAAGATAAAAATGAGCTTGTTGTCTAAATGAGTAATATTAACAGTGTGGGAATCAATAAAAGGCAAATAACAGATGAAACTCGAATTCATCTTTAGTGCATATAGTCTAACAGAATAAAAAAATAAAAGCAAGAGCTATAACTTTTTTAAGTATACTTTGGCTCAAATTAAAAAATACAAAGAAAATAAAATATGAAAATAGACAATGATTTTATACAATTAATTTCCCACAAAGACACCTTAAACAAGGAACAATTCAAAATTTTAGGTTTAGATTTTCAAGCAATTGATAACTGGAAAAATCTAGCTTTAGAAAAAGAAGTTTCAAAAAATGATGCAAATTTACTTATGCTTTTAAAAGGTGATTTAGCGTTAAAAGCTCAAGAACAAATTATCAAAAATTATCATATGGTTTTAGAATTTAATAATATTAAACCAAAAATAGTTTATGAAATTCCTAAAGAGGAAAAAGTAGCAATAAACGATGATGAAGAATATATTAGAATCTATTGCGATGGAGCATGTTCAGGAAATCCTGGAAATGCGGGGAGTGGACTTGCAATTTACTCAAACAAAAAAAATCCTGTTTTACTTTATGGAGCTTATGAAGAAGTGGGAACAAATAATATCGCTGAATTGAATGCTTTACATCAAGCTTTAATCATTGCAAAACAAACAAGTAGCGATAATATTATCTCTATTTTTTCAGATTCAAAATATGCAATTGAGTGTATTACAACTTGGGCATTTAGTTGGAAAGCAAATGGTTGGAGTAAAAAAGGCGGAGAGATTAAAAATCTTGAACTAATAAAGGAGACTCATAATTTATTTTTAAAATTAAAAGATAAAATTGAAATAAATCATGTAAAAGGTCATGCCGGAGTTGAAGGAAATGAACTAGCTGATAGAATGGCTGTTTATGCAATTAAAACAAAAAATAAGAATTTTGAATTTTATTCTTATAATAAAATAGAAGAAGTTTTAGGAATGAAATCTTATTAAAGATTGATTTGAGTGCCTTTTAGGTATTATATGGATAATTATTAAGAAGAAAGAACAAGGAACAATAATGATTGAAAAAAAAGGTTCAATACTAACAGTTAGAGAAGACATAAAAGTTTTTGATTGTACTATAAGAGATGGGGGATTAGTAAATAACTACCATTTTACTGATGAATTTGTAAAAGCACATTATGAAGCTTGTTTAGCTGCTGGTGTTGATTATATGGAAATTGGTAAAAATGTATCTCCAACAATTATGAGTGAAGATGAATATGGTCCTTGGAATTTCTGTAAAGAAGAAGATATTAGAAGAATTGTTGGTGAAAATAAAACAAATATGAAAATTGCTGTTATGAGTGATATTGGAAGAAGTTTAAAAGAAGAACTTAGACCAAAATCTGAAAGTGTTGTTGATATGATAAGAATTGCAACATATATTCACCAAATTCCAGCAGCTATTGAATTAATTCAAGATGCCCATGAAAAAGGTTATGAAACAACTGTAAATATTATGGCAATTTCAAAATCATTTGATGATGAACTAGATGAAGTATTAGCACAATTAGCAAAAACACCAGTTAATGTTATTTATATAGCGGATAGTTTTGGTTCTTTTTATCCTGAACAAATCAAAAAATTAACAGAAAAATATTTAAAAGTTGCTGTTGATTCTGGAAAACAAATAGGAATTCATGCCCACAATAATCTTCAGTTAGCTTATGCAAATACTTTAGAATCAATGATTTATGGAGCTAGTTTCCTTGATGTTACTATTTCAGGATTTGGAAGAGGTGCGGGGAATTGCCCTCTTGAATTATTAATTGGGTTCTTGAAAAATCCAAAATATAAACTAATGCCTGTATTAAAATTTATTGAAGAATTTATTGTTCCACTTGAAAAAGAGTTAGATTGGGGATACAGTATTCCTTATATGCTAACTGGACAATTAAATGAACATCCACGAGCTGCCATGAAAGCTAGAGATGAAAAAGATACAAATTATAGAGAGTTTTATAGAACTTTATTAGCTGATTAAAAAAAGGGCTTTGCCCTTTTTTATTTTAAAAAATTCGCATTTGTAATTAAACTTAGTGCTTCGTTTACTTTAAAAATCTTCCCTCTTATATTTTTATATCCAAAAGATTCAAGTCTAATTGTATGTTTTTTTAAATATCTTTTTGCATCATTTTCATTTGAAAATAGATAAATTCCACCTGCTTCTTTTGTAGTTTCATTTTCAGTCCAAATTTTCCAAATTAAACCAGCTTCTTGTGATATATCATTTGCTAAATCAATAAAAGCTTTTGAAAACTCTTCACCAAAAATTCCATCATGTGGAAAATCTACTTGTAAAATATATGCCATGAAATATCCTTTAATTTTATTGAATTTGAATTCTAGGCTTAAAAAGCTTTATATTTAGTTATAAAGTTTTAAAAGTTAAACTAGGATATAATATTCAACTTTTAGCTTTTAAATTTGAGGATGGATTGATGTCTGTTTTATGGGATGCTTTAAATAATATCGATAACTTTACAATTGGATTATTACTTTTGTCATTGGGTATTGCATTATTTTATGAAATGATTAACGGTTTTCATGATACAGCAAATGCTGTTGCTATGATTATATATACTAATTCTATGAAACCAGGATACTCGGTTATTATGGCTGGAATTATGAACTTTATTGGTGTAATCCTTGGTGGAATTGGTGTTGCTTATGTAATTGTACATTTATTACCACTTGATATTATGGTATCTTCTGACCAAAATGCTACGTTAGTAATGATTTTTTCATTATTACTTTCTGCGCTTATTTGGAATTTTGGAACATGGTATTTTGGTTTACCAGTTTCTAGTTCTCATTCACTAATTGGTTCATTAGTAGGTGTTAGTGTTGCTTTTGGAATGATGCATGGATTTACTTTTTCTCAAAGTTTAAACTGGAAAGTTGTTTATGGAATTTTAACTGCATTGGCTGTTTCTCCACTTTTGGGGTTTGGATTAGCATTTTTAATTATGAAACTTTCAAGAAAACTTGTAAAAAATCCAAAATTCTTCAAAACACCAAGTACTGAAGGTAAAAAGAAACCTAATTTTTGGATGAGAACAGGAATCATTGCAACAGGCGCAGGAGTTAGTTTTGCACATGGTTCTAATGATGGGCAAAAAGGAATAGGTCTTATTATGATTATTCTTATTGGAATTCTACCAACTTATTATGCTTTAAATATGGAAGCTCATCAATATAAAATTATGCAAACAAGAGATAGTGCAGCAAATTTAGCAAAATTTTATGCAGATAACAATGATATTCTTACAAAACTTTTAAATGAAAAACAACTTATCAGTGCATTAAAAATACAAAACTCAATTACAGAATGTAATGTTAATCAAGTATATAATACAACTCTTGAAATTTCTACAAAACTAGATGGTTTAAAATCATATTCTGAACTTACAGAAAATGATAGATGGAAAATTCATACAGCTGTTTTATGTTCAGATAACTTCTTTGGACAAGTTGAAAGAGCTTATAAATCAATAGATAAAGACAAATCTGATTATATTGCAGATCAAAGAAAACAAATGATTACTTCTACTGAATATGTACCTTATTGGGTTATAATAGCTGTTGCTTTAATGATAGGTATAGGAACAATGATAGGTTATAAAAGAGTTGTTCATACTATTGGTGAAAAAATTGGTTCTAAACCAATCAATCATATGCAAGGTGCTGTTGCTCAAGCAATGGCAATGGTAACTATTTTATTAGCAAACTTTGCCCATGCACCTGTTAGTACAACACATATTGTTTCAAGTGCTGTTGCTGGAACTATGGTTGCTGAACCAGATGGTGGAGTTCAGAAAAAAACATTTAATACAATTTTACTTGCATGGCTTTTTACCTTACCAGTTACTGCAATAATGGGTGCTGCTATTTATATTGGTTTAAGTTACATTATAAAAATTAATTAATTTTAAAACAACAAAAGATTTAGGTGCTTTTTTGCCTAAATCTTAGATTTTATTCTTTAATCTCAAATCCACTTTTAATAATATCAATCCCATATTTACTTCTTAATTTTTGCATCTGATTTGTCAAAGCTCTTTTTTTTATATCAGCTTCATATTCAAAAAGATTATAAGTATAGTCATTTATTTTTGCAAAGTTTAAAACTGTAATATTTAACTGTATTATTCCATGGGTTTTATGATTATCTGTTTGTTCAAAAAGCTTTACCATTTCATTTTTAAAATCCATTTCATTAAAAATTCTATTCACATTTATATAATCTTTGGATTTTATTTTATACTCATATTTTATTTCTATGGAATAAGTTAGCGGATTTACTCCTTCTTTTTTTACTAAAAAACACAAATACCGACAAAGTATCATAACTCTTCTTTTTAGTTCTTCTCTATCAAAAATCACATCAAATGTTCGACCTATTCCAATTGATTTTTTTTCCCTTTCAAAAGTTAATTTATTGTCTCTTATTCCACAAACACGATTATATAAATCAATACCAGATTTTTGCCATGAGTAAAAAAGTTTTTGATTTTTTTTAATATCTCCTAGTGTTTTTATTCCATAACCTTTGAGTTTTTCTTGAAAAGCTTTTCCAATTCCAGGAAACTCTTTAATTGGAATATCTCTTGTAAAATTTGCGATATTATCAACACTTACATATTTTATACCATCTGGTTTTGCGTATTCTGTTATTAGTTTTGAAAGATATTTTGTATTTGATATTCCTATTGAAATAGGTAATTTTAACTCATCAAATATCTTTTTCTTTAGATAATAAGCAAATTCTACGATTTCATGTTCATCAATATAGCCACTTACATCTCCAAAAAATTCATCTATGGAATACTGCTCCACCAAAGGAAGCTCTTTTATTAAAAGCTCTTTTAATTTATTTGATAAATCATGATACAAGGGATAATTTGGTGCCAACATTTTTAAATGAGGACACAAAGATAAAGCTTCATTTACACTCATGGCTGTTTTTACTCCAAAAGCTCTTGCTTCATAAGATGATGTTGTAATTATTCCTCTTATTTTTCCATTTTCATCTACAAAATACTCTTTAAAACTTTTCATTCCCTCATTTGTAAGAATGGAACTTACAAATGCACCACTATTTGAAGATATTTTTCTAATCTCTTTTTTTGAAGAAAAAATATTAAGATTACTTCTTCCTCCAACCGCAACTGGAATGTGAAATAAACTATTATCAATAGTTCTATGAGCTGAAACAAAAAAACAATCTAAATCAAGGTGAATAAACATTTAAAACTTTTTATTATTGGATTTTATTATTCGGAAGTATACATTATAAAAAAAAATGCTACTTATAATATGTCAATTTGCAATATTTAATATAGAAGATATGAAGATTTCTATAAAAGCTCTTTTTTTTGTAAATCTTAGTTACTATACCAATTCTAAAATGCATATAAAAAGGACAACTTTGGAAAAATTACATAAATGCTCAGTTTGTCAAAAAGATTTTAAAAATACTGAGATTATAAATGCTGGAATTATTCGAGAGGGAATTTATACACTGATACAAAAAGATATTCCAAATTGGAATGAATCATCAGAAATTTGTAGAAATGATTTGCATCTTTATCAAAATAAATATATTCATACCATACTTGAATCAGAAAAAGGTGAATTAACTACACTTGAACTAAACGTACTAGAAACTATGAAACAACATGAGCTCATCTCAAGAACTTCAGATACAACATTAGATCACGAATGGTCAAATGGTGAAAAAGTTGCAGATAAAATTGCAAGTTTTGGTGGAAGTTGGAGGTTTATGGGATTTTTTGCACTATTTCTAATTATTTGGATCAGTGCAAATGCTACTGTTATATTTTGGAAACCAGTAGATCCTTATCCTTTTATTTTATTAAATTTATTACTTTCTTGCCTTGCCGCTATTCAAGCACCAATAATTATGATGAGTCAAAATCGACAAGAAGCAAAAGACAGATTAAGATCTCAATACGATTATCAAGTTAATTTAAAAGCAGAACTTGAAATACGACAACTTCACGAAAAAATGGATCATCTTCTTTCACATCAATGGGAACGATTGGCTCAAATCCAAGAAATTCAAATTGATCTTTTAGAAGAATTACGACGAAAAGCAAAATAAATCTATTTTTAGGGAAAATTTTTGAATACAGAAAATACAAGGAATCAAATGGCTACAAAAGCAACAATCTATAAAGCATTTTTAAACATCGCAAATATGGATACAAACTACTATAATGAACATAATTTTACACTTGCACTACATCCTTCAGAAACACACTTACGATTAATGGCACGAGTTGTTGCATTTACATTAAATGCAAGTGATGATTTGGTATTTTGTAGAGGAATATCTCAAGATGATGAACCTGATTTGTGGGAAAAAGATTTAGATGGAAGTATAAAACTATGGATTGATTTAGGACAACCTGATGAAAAACGAATCAAAAAAGCTTGTGGAACTTCTAATAAAGTAATTATTTATACATATCAAGAAAACATGGCGTTACCTTGGTTTAAAAAAATTGAGAATAATCTTAGTAGATTTAAAAATTTATCTATTATTAATTTAAATATGGATGAAGATATAGAAGAATTAACACAAAGAGGTATGAATTTACAATGTAATATTAGTGATACAGAACTATCTTTAATTAGCTCTGACAAAGATATGCTTGTTACTCAAAATATTTTATTTTAGATTCTTTTACTTATAACTAAAATAAAAGTTATAAGTAAAATTATACAAAACATATAAATCACAATATTCCTACCAAACTTCCCTGAAGTTAAAGATAAAGAATAAAAAATTATTTATTCTCTTTAATAAATCTTTTTTCAATTTCTTCATCGCTTAATTCAATATTATCTTCATTTAAAAATCCATAAAAATAACTTTCACTAGCGATTAATACTTCAATTATCAAAATATTTTTATCTGGATAACTTTCAACAAATTTTTCAACGGTTTCACTTGCAGAATTTTCCCAGTTTTTTTCAAGTTCATCATTATTCCCGACATCATAAAACAGACAATCTTCACACAATGAAAATAAATACTTTCCTGCACCTTCATATATTTCAAAAGAATTATCTTCATTATCTAATTTCTCATTTGTAAAAGGACAATATAAGCTAAACTTTCTTATTTCTTTAGGTTTTAATACAACTTTTCTCACGAGTAATCCTTTTTTATAGACTTTTATATATATTAATTAATTCGTTTTTATCAATTTTATGATTTGAATTGTATGGAAATTTTTCTAATTTTACTATATCAGAAGGTACCATATAATATGGAAGTATAATTGATATTTCATCTTTTAAAGTATTAATATTAATGTCTTTATTTGAAATAATAAAAGTAATTAATTTCACAACTTCGCTTCCTCTTTTTAAAGGAATTGTAATAGCATCCGTTACTTCTTTATTATTAGTAAACTCTTTATCAATTTCTCCAAGTTCAATTCTAAATCCATGAAGTTTTATAAGTTCATCTTTTCTATTTGCAAAAAACAACATATTATCTTCAAAATATCCGAAATCACCTGTTCTAAAACTTCTTTTTTCATATTTTGGTTCAAATTTTTGAGCATTTAACTCTTCATTTTTGAAATATCCAATAGAAACATTATCTCCAACTATTTCTATTTCTCCAACATTTTCACTATCTTTATCTAATAAATTTATTATTGTATTTTTCTTTACATATCCAACTGGTAAACTTTTTGAATATTTATCAATTATTTCAGAAGTGATTTCTATCAAAGTTGTAGCAACTGTGGCTTCTGTTGGACCATAAGTATTAAGAACTTTAGAATCAGGAAAATTATTTTTTATTCTTTTTACTGTAGCTGAGGGCAAAACTTCTCCACAAAATAAAAAGCTATTTAATGTTTTAATATTACTACTAACAAATTCAGCAGAAAGTAAATATTTACTAATAAAAGAAGGTGTTGAGACCCAAGTATTACACTCATATTTTTTTAATCGCTCAAAATATTCAAGGTGATTTTCTAATAATTCTCTACTATTTAAAATAATAGTTCCTCCAAATAATAAAAATCCAACTACTTCATATACTGATAAATCAAAACTAAAAGGTGCTTGATTCATAAAGATTGAATTATTATTAAATTTGAAATCTGTTTCTAGCCAAGTTTTAAAATCCAATATTGAATTTTTAGTAATTTGAACACCTTTTGGTTCACCTGTACTTCCTGAAGTAAATATAATATAAATTATTGAGTCATCTAAATGATAACTTGTATTTATATTATTTGTATTAACTTCCATCTTGTTTTCAATAGTATAAATTACAAGAGCTGAACTTAATATATTTATTATTTTATTAAGTCTTTCTTTTGGATAAATAGTATCAACTGGAATATATGGCAATCCCAAACTCATACAAGCTGTCATACTAACTATAAATTTAGCTTCTTTATGTCCATAAATAACTACTGGATGACCTTTTGGAAGATTATATTTTAGAATCTCAATTTTGAGTTTTTCAACTTCATCTTTAAATTCATTCCAAGTTAAATCTTTATCACTTGCACTAATAGCTATTTTTTGCGAATCTTTGTTGCACTCAACAAACTCTAATAATTCTAAATCAAATCTCATATAGGAACTCTCCCACTAAAAAAATAAAGTGCTAAAACTGCACCGTTTATCATCAAAAATCGTTTTAAATTTAAAGATATAATATCTGGAAAAATCGTAAAATAGTCATATCCACCTTTTTTAACATAAACTACATATATGTTATGAATTGCTGAATAAATACCAAATAAAAATCCACTAAATATAAAATACCAAGTAAACCCATTCCACATTCCCATAAGTAAAAAAGTGGCTATTATCGCTAAATTTTGAATTAGTAATCTTTTCCCTTTTAAAATATTAAAGTTATGTAAATATTTATATAAAGGTTTAAAGAAATAATCTGTTAGCCAAGAACCCAAAGTAATATGAAATCTTCTCCAAAAATCTTGTGGATTAGGAGCTAAATATGGATGATTAAAATTCATAGGAACTGTTATTCCCATCATAATACTCAAACCAACAGCCATTGCACTATATCCTGCAAAATCGAAGAAAAGATAAGTTGTATAAGAATATGCACTATTCATCATATCTAAAAGATGCACACTATTTTCATCAATAGGTATAAGCCAAAATTTATTTACACATTCTGCAAAAATAAATTTAAACAACACTCCAACTAATAAAATATCCCAACCTTTTCCAATATTAGTAAAAGTTAAATTTTCATAACCTTTTTGTAAATCTTCTTGAAATCTATATGATCTATCAATTGGACCAGCTAGTAGTGTTGTTGGAAATAATAAAAATGAAGTAAATTCAATAAAAGATAATTTCCCATAATTATGGCTATCTACCATTGCTTGGATAGTTCGAAATGTAATATACGAAATACCAATAACCTTAAAGATAGGGCTTACATCAAACTTATGAAGAATCATAGGTAAAGCAATAATTATCATAGGAAGCAATGTACTTTGATATTTATTTTTTACATAAATCCAATACACACCATAAACATAAATCAGAAAAAACAGAATTTTTTCTGAATGTGGAATACAGAAATAAATATATATTATAATTGCTATAAACAATATCATTTTAAAGGAAATAATTTTATTTAAAATATTTTTAAATAAATGCAAAAATATAATAAAACTAAAAATGATAATAAAAAAGTAAAGTCCTGAAAATGGTAATATATGATACATCAAAAAGCCTCGTACACAAATTCTACAGTTGATTCAACATCTTGTCCACTTAAATCATCAATATTTTGATCTATTATAATGAATGAAAAGCCCACTATTAATAATAAATATATAACAAAAGTTCTGAAAAAATAGTTCATTTTAGTTTTCCTCTTTTGTCATAAATTGCTCAATAATTTTTTGATTAATATCAACCCAACCTAATTCACCTGGATGTACAATATCAGTTAAAGCCCCTATTTTATAATCTTCTTTTTTATATGTCCATTTATCAAAATATTTATAACCATATCCTTCAACTTTTGATTTTATTAATAACATAAGTTTATTCATTTCTTCTCTATTATTTGAAAAAGCATAAGGATGTAAATCCTGCATTACAAATAAAGGTTTAATTTTATAATCTTTCAAAAAATCAAGTAAAACTAATAAATCATGATACTCTTCATTTTCACTTAATTCAGGAATAGAAATACCAAAAGGAAAATTATTTTTATCAATTTCTGGTTGAATATATTTTGTGAAATATTCATCATTAATTCCATAACTATTATTCGTAATAGGAGCTGTATTATTAACCGCTTCTACTTTTAAATTATCATAATTAAGTATTGGTTTTTTATATTTGATAAGTTCTGGATCTGGATCTTTATTATCAAAACTTTCGATTATTATTTTTCTAATCGTATCATTAAAATAATTCTTTTTTACTACAGCATAAGAATATTCATACAGAAAATTTGGATTTTTAATATAAGTGATATTATTTTTAATATAGTCACTAACAAAAATCTTATATTTATCATCCGCTTCACTTTGAAAATAAAGCTTATTCATCATTCCTGGATACATATACTCCAAAAATTTAGGCATAGTTAAGCCATTATCACTAGAACCACTAAACCAACTAGGAGATAAAAGAACTACTACTCTTGCATTTTCTCTTACCTTTTCATTATCACAGGCTGCTAATTGAGACATTATTACAAAATCTTGTTGCCCTTCATTTCCTTGAACTCTTAATGGTAATTTTAATTCATTATTAAAATAATTTTGAGGTAAAAACTTCAAGTCTGGATACATTACTAACTCAGAAGAACCAAAAACTATAATCTTACCACTTTCTAAGTCATCTTGTAGGCTAGTAGTTCTTTGCAGTGAATCTTGTAAAGGAATTGCATAATAATTTAAAATTTGATTTTTACTAACATAAAGTAATGATATAACCACTACTAATGCAATAAAAAAAGCATAAATATTTACAAAAAATTTATTCACTTATCCTACTCTTTATATAAGTAGCTAATTTATTTATACTATCAAAATTACTTTCAATAATATCTCTAACATCGATTTTTATACTAAACTCTTCTTCTAGCATCATTGCTAAATCAACTGTTCCCATACTATCAATTAAATTTGAAGTATATAAAGGGTCATCATTTCCAACTTCTTTAAATATAATTTCTTCCACTAGTGGTTTTATTCTTTTTGTTATTTCCATTGTTTCCCCTTACTGTTTTCTAAAGTCTAGCATATAAAATTTTAATCTTCTGTTGCTTCATGAATAGCCTTTTTTGTGGAATCATAAGCCTTTCCTGAAGTATCTTTTGTAACTTTCCATGCATCGTTACTATCTTTTTTAATTCCCATCCAAGTTGCGCATCCTTGAAATAAAATTATAAGAATAATTAATAAAGCAAATTTCATCATTAGTTAATACTCCTAAAAAAATTAAAATGCATATGAAGTTATAGCATAATTTTGGAGATTTTATTAATAAGAGTTTAGATATAGTTGCAAAAAAAGTTTAGGATAATTATGAGTGAACAAATAGAAACATCTTTATGCCATATTTCAAAATTTGCACCCTTTAATGATATTACAGGGGCTTCACATTTTCCAATATATAATACTGGAACATTTGATTTAAAAAAACAAACTGGCGATAAGATTTATGATTACACAAGAAGTGACAATCCAACAAGAGAAGTTTTAGAAAATCTTTTCACTCATGTTGAAAATGGAGCTGGTTGCGTTTGTACACATACAGGAATTGCTTGTGTATCACTTTTATTTGAAACTGTTTTAAAAGCAAATTCCCATATTTTAGTAGAAGCTGATTGTTATGGCGGAACTTTTAGACTTTTAAAAATCTTTAAAGAAAAATATAATGTTACAGTGCATTTCGCGAACTTTTTAGATTTTGAAATGTTAGAACATATCCTAACCGTAAATCCAATAGATTTAGTTTTATGTGAAAGCCCAACAAATCCTGGACTTAAAATAATTGATTTAGAAACTGTTGCAAATCTTTCCCATAAATATAATGCTTTATTTGCAGTTGATAATTCTCTTGCTACATTTATTTCGCAAAGACCTTTAGATTTAGGGGCTGATTTTTCGCTCTTTTCAACAACTAAATATATTTCAGGTCATGGAGCTGTTGTAGCAGGTGCAATTGTTGCAGCAACAAAAGAATTAAGCCAACAAATTCACTATTACGCAAATGCACATGGAAGAAGCCAAAATCCCATGGATGTATATTTAATAAGTCTTGGAATTCCAACTTTAAAAATCAGAATGATTGAACATGAAAAAAACTCTATTTTTATAGCAAAATATTTAGAAAAACAATCATATATAAAAAGTGTAACTCATCCAGCACTAGAATCTCATCCTCAATATGAGTTAGCAAAAAAACAAATGAAATATATTCCAGGTCTTTTTTGTGTTGATTTTATAAGTATTGAATTAGCTGAAAAATTCATAGAAAAAACAAAAATATTTGGTGAAAAATGCTCTTTTGGAAGTCCTGATAGTAGGGTTGAAATTCCTGCAAAAATTTCCCATGCGAGTTTTTCAAAAGAAGAATTAAAAGCAATTGGAATAAGTGATAGTACAGTTAGATTTTCTATTGGACTTGAAAGTATTGAAGATTTAATAAAAGATATAGAACAAGCTGTAAAGTAGAAAACAAAAAATGAAAGAA
>JAQVLW010000007.1:22026-73644 GCA_028703945.1 Aliarcobacter sp.
AAAGAAGAATTAAAAGCAATTGGAATAAGTGATAGTACAGTTAGATTTTCTATTGGACTTGAAAGTATTGAAGATTTAATAAAAGATATAGAACAAGCTGTAAAGTAGAAAACAAAAAATGAAAGAAAGTATTTTTAATTTTATTCCTTGTGGTCAAACGCTACCTTTAAATAATATACACGCAGTTTCTGTATCAATGCCTTTTTTACAAGATGTAATAGATTATGAAGAACAAACACCTCAAATTTTGGAAAAAATAAAAAGTGCATATCCAAGATTTGTTACACATCCATATTTAAAACTATTAGCTTCACATTTAAAAGAAAAATATAAAATATGTGATGCTTATGAAGTAGTTTTATTAAGCTCACAAAAAGCTGTTGAAGTTGTAAGTAATAAATATTTTATTCATAATAAAATAGAAATAAATGAACCTTTTGGAGTTATTTTAGTTCAAAATGGAACCACACAACTAAACAAAGTTTTAAAATTTATTCAACATGTTGGATATAACTTATCTTCAAGATTAGCAGAAGATTATTTATTTGAAGTAGGAATTTTAAAACAAAAACATAAAGAAGAACTTGAAGATAAAACTCTTGCAAAAAAGATTTTAATTTCAAATTTAGCAATTGCTTATAATCAACCAACAAAAAACATCTGTTTAACTCCATCTGGAATGAATGCTGTTTATTGTGCCTTAAGAGGTTTAAAAACTATTCAAAATCAAAATGGAAAAAATAAATTAATCCAACTTGGTTGGTTATATCTTGATACTATGAATATAGTTGAACACTATTTTGAAGAAAATAAAATCTTTTATGATATAACTGATTTGGATTTACTTGAAGATTATCTAAAAATCCATGGTCATACAATTTCAGCTATTGTTACAGAAATCCCAACAAATCCCCTACTTCAAACTGTGGATTTAGCAAGATTAAAAAATCTTTGTTTAAAATATAATATTGTTTTAGTAATAGATGCAACCTTTGCAACACCATTTAATTTAGACTTAAAACCTTATGCAGACATTTATGTGGAATCTTTAACAAAATTTGCTTGTGGTAATGCTGATGTTTTAATGGGAGCAATTATTTTAAATGAAAATTCTAAAATATCTATGATTTCACAAGAGTTTTTCAAACATGCTGATGAACCATACATAAAAGATATTCAAAGATTGGCTTATGAGATAAAAAATTATAAGAATAGAATAAAAACCATCTCAGAAAATACAAAAGCTTTAGTTGAATATTTTCAAAAAGCTTCATTTATTGATGAAATTTTTTATTGTTTAAGTCCCAAATATGCTTCAAATTATAAAAAACTTATGATTGATGAAAATTCTTTAACTGGAATAATCTCAGTTACTTTTACAAAAGATTTTAAAGAAGTTTATGACAAATTAAATTTTGCAAAAGGTCCGAGTCTTGGAACTGAATTTACACTTTTAATGCCATATACGTACTTAGCGCATTATGACTTAGTAACTTCACAAAATGGAAATAAATTTTTAAAAGAGATTGGACTTCCAATAAATCTTCTTCGTATTTCTGTTGGAATTGAAAATATTGAAGATATTATAAAAGAATTTGAAAAAATAAATATCTGAAAAATACTCTAATTTTCCTTTTTAAATAAAAAATCATTGACTTTAATTAATAAATATTTGGTATTATTATTATATGATAATGACAATACTAATTAAAAAGGTAAAAATTCAATGTTTGGACACGTATCTAAAAATCAACTTAAGTTAATTGACGAGTATTTCCGACAATATATTGAGTTTACTCAATATAAACAGAATAATTTCAATTATATTGAAAAAACTGGTAATAAAGAGCTTGATGCTCTTTTTTCTAAATGGAATGAAAAGATAAAAGAAACTGATAGTGCAATAAAATCTGACATAAATGTAATTGGTGAGATAGTATTAACAACAGATAAAGTAAATCAAGGTATTTTTAGATGTAGGATTAAATCAAATACAAAAAATCCAATGATTTTTACACTTAAAAAAACACTAAATCAAATGCTTGATTCGCTTGAAGATAAGATGATTAAATTAGAATCAACTTTACAATCTTATGCAACTGATGATTTCAGACCTAAAATAGATATTGACCCAATATTAAAAGCTAGAATGCTTTCTGTAATGACAAGTATTAATACTCTTGGAAAATCTTTAAGTTCTAATGCAAAAGATAATTTAAATACTGGAGAAAGTTTACAACAAAGTTCTCATAAAATGAATATTTCAATGAATAATTTAGCCACTAAAGCTAATGAACAAGCCGCTTCACTTGAAGAAACAGCAGCAGCCGTTGAAGAAATTACTTCAATTACAAGAAATAATACGATTAACGCTTCAAAAATGTCAGAACTTGGACAAAATGTTAAAAAATCAGTTTTTGATGGTCAAGTTTTAGCAAAACAAACAGGTTCTTCAATGGAAGAAATTCATAAAAAAGTTGCTGCAATAACAGAAGCTATAAATATTATTGATCAAATAGCATTTCAAACAAATATTCTTTCACTAAATGCAGCCGTTGAAGCAGCAACTGCAGGAGAAGCTGGGCGTGGATTTGCTGTTGTTGCTGCTGAAGTACGAAATCTTGCAAATAGAAGTGCTGATGCCGCAAAAGAGATTAAAAGTCTTGTAGAAGATGCAAATCTAAAAGCTAAACAAGGAAAAGACATATCAGATTCAATGATTAGTGGTTATGAAAAATTAAATGAAATTATTTCAGAAACTATTCATATCATTGAAGATGTGAGTTCTGCTTCAAAAGAGCAAATGCTTGGAATTGAACAAATTAATGATGCAATATCATTACTTGATAGAGTAACTCAAGAAAATGCAAATGAAGCAAATCAAACAACACAAATATCTATAGACGTTGAATCATTAGCTAAACAATTAGTGAATGATGCAAATAATAAAAAATTTAACTAAGGGAAATAATTATGTCAGCAGGACAAGAAACAATATTAGATGATTATGCATTTTTAGTTAGTGAAACAGATGCAAAAGGAAATATTTTATTTGCAAATGAAGATTTTTGTAAAATTGCAGAATATACAATAGATGAATTAATTGGAAAACCACATAATATGGTAAGACATAAGGATATGCCAAAATTAGCATTTAAATCTTTATGGGACACTGTACAAAAAAATGAAATTTGGACCGGGTATGTAAAAAATGCCACTAAAAGTGGTGGTTATTATTGGGTATTTGCAACAGTTTATCCCTTTGAATCTTGTGATGGGGGGAAAGGTTATCTTTCTTGTAGAAGAAAAGCTTCAACTGAAGAAATTGATGCAGCTGTTAAGTTATATCGTACTATGAAATAAAAATTTAATATTTAGAAAAAAAGATTATAATAAACATATTAAATAATCAAAAGGTAAAAGATGATTAGTTCAAATGTTACAGTAGATTTACAAAAGCTAGAAAAACTTTTAAATAAAGTTGGTGATTTAGTAATTACAAACTCAATGATGTCTCAAAGTGTTGAAAACTTACCAAATAGTGAAGAGAAAAAAAATCTACTTGAAAAAATCAATCTTTTTCAAAGATATATTGTTGAATTACAAGATTATGCAACAGACATAAGAATGATTAAGTTTGAAAGTATGTACACAATTTATAATGATATTATTCAAGAAATATTACCAGCAAATAAATCAATTAAATTACAAATAGTTGGTGGAGAAACTAAAGTAGATAAATCTTTGGTTGAACATTTAGATTTATCTATTAAAACTTTGATTACAAATAGTGTTCTTTATGGAATAGAAACAAAAGAAGAAAGAATAGCAAAAGATAAAAATCCAGAAGCCACTATAAAAATAATCGCTCAACAGCTAAATGGACAAATGTCATTTTGTATAGAAGATGATGGAATAGGATTTGATAAAGATGAACTGGATTTTGAAGAAGAGTTCCCTAAAATCACAGAAGATAATCAACTAAAGAATGTTTATACAATCAAAGAAAATGTAGAAAAATTAAATGGAAATATAGAAATAAAAAGTGATATAGAAAAAGGTTTTTCTTTTACTATAACTGTTCCTTTAACTCACTCTATTTTAGATGGTTTAAATATAAAAATTGGAGATAATATTTTTATTTTACCAACTTCATCAATAGTTGAATCAATTCAACCTACAAAGGAGATGATAAAACTAGTAGGTGATGGAAGTTCAGCTTTACTTATGTTAAGAGATGAATTTATACCAATCATTAGACTATATGAATTTTTACATATTGTTCCAAAAACACAAGATTTAAGCCAAGGTATTTTAATAATCGTAAAATCAGGAACACAAAAAGCAGCCTTTTTTATAGATGAATTTTTACAGCAACAACAAGTAGTTTTAAAAGCAATAGAAACTAACTTTAAAAAAGTTGATAGTGTTGCAGGAGCAACGGTAAGAGGTGATGGAAGCATTGGTATTATTATTGATGTTAAAAGTATTATTGAAAATTCATAAACTTTGAATATCAAACACTAAATTAACAATTTAATTCTAATATTGCATAAATGGTCATAAAAAGTTAAACAATATATCACAATTTTATATTTACAAACAGTCTTCCTACTAATTTTCTGAATGTAAGTTTTATGTTTAACTAGAATTTGACCATTTTTATCAATATAAACTTTTATTTGTAAAATAGCAATTATCCAGAAATGCTCCATTTAAAAGATAAACTATCGTTAAAATCATTATTACTAAAATAAAAACTCCTAAAATATATCCATTTTTTGAAAAACTTCTAAAAATATTTCTATCTTTAAATTTTTTTGTTATTAGTGATGTTTTATTAAACTTTAGCATTACACTCTCACAAGCACTTTCGCAAAGTCCACATTGAACGCATCTTATATCAAAACCAGCTTTTATATCAAGTTCATCAATTGGGCAGACTTTTACACATTTATCACAGTCTATACAACTATTTTTATCAAAGAACTCAAAAGTTTGTTTCTCTTCTTGAGGCAAAATAGCACTTATAAAAAAATAAGGGCATAAAATTGAACAATACCAACCCCTAAAAACTAAAAAAATACTTGTAAATAAAGTAGTTAAAATTCCAACAAAAATCGAAGCCATATCAAATTTCATAAAATTTAAAAATAAATCAATTGCTGAAGTAAAATATGAAATAGTTGAAAATGCTAAAATAAAAGCAAAAAATAAAATTGCAAAAAAAAGAATAAAAGGATTTTTGAGTTGTGAAGTAATAAAAGTTGCAAGGGATGAAGGACAGAAATATCCACAAAAAAACCTTGAAATAGTAAAATTCAATCCTAATAATAATCCAATAAACAAAGTAATTACAATATAAATAAGTTGATGAGAAGAAGCTTCAAAAGCCATAAATAAAAACTCAAATCTATGAAACTCAAAATTAAACATCAATAAATGAATATTATTAAAACTCATCCAAGGAAATAAAACATATAAAAAAAATGTTATAAGTAAAGTTGGCGCTAAAACCTGTTTTTTTGCCATAAATCTATCCTTTGTTCAGGTGGTAATGTACCATTTTCATATAAACCATTTTTCAAATTGGTAATTAAATTACTAAGTAAGTCCTTATTAAAAGAGTTATATTTTTTTACAACTTTTAACTCTTTATCAAAAACCAAAATATAAGGAACACTTTGATTTACTCCAAACTCTTTTGCACTGTTTTGAGTAATTGAAATTAACTCTAGATTACTATTTTTAGAGATTGTTTTAGGAATTTCTTCATCAACAAAAAGTAATGTAATAAAAATTCCATTATTCTTTTGAGCCAAAGACAGTAAATAATCATTTGTTTTTTGACATACAGGACACCAAGAAGTTACAAAAGCAACAACATTTATTTTATTTTTATCTAAATTCTCAATTAAAAAAGGAGCAGCATTTGCCACTCCTTTTAAAAATAGAATTAAAAATAAAAGTCTAAAAACTTTTATCATTTAACCTCTTTCATTTGTAAAATCCAAGAAACTAATTTTTTAGCTTCATCTGGTGATACATCTTGTGCTGGCATTGGAATAACATCATATTTATTCTGGATTCCATTCATAATACTTTTTATTAAAGTAGCTTCATCACTACCTTTTAAAGCAACCTCTTTATATGAAGGACCTACAAGTTTTACATCAATACTGTGACAAGATAAACAACCTTTCGATTCAGCTAAAGTAGCTGGATTATTTAAGTCAAGTGCTGGTTTATTTGCCATTTCTTCTTTATATTTTTTGTATTCAGTTAAAGAAGCATTCATAAAATCTTCAGTTGCTTCTGCTTGAAGAGTAAGTGGTTCTGCAAATGATACAACCCTAACACCTTCTCTTGTTGTTGCCATTAAAAAAATTGATAACAAGACAAGCGCTATAACTCTAAAAGCTGATTGAGGAGTTACAACCTCATCTTTGAATTTACTTAATACAAATAAAAATGCAATAATCAATAATATTGAAGAGATAAATGGTAAATAAATAAATCCTGTATGCATCAATGCTTCACTTATTCTTGCAGTAAACACAAATGGCAATAAAGGTAACACAACAATATTTAAAGGAGTTGCAAGTAAAAACCATTTTTTACCTTGGCTAATTGCAATTTTTCCTATTTCAGTATCACCTCTTTTTACCCATCTAGCTCCAATAAATATCATAACAACACCTGTTGCCATAAATGCTGTTAAAAAGAAATTTAAAAGTCTAAACCCAGTAACAGGAGTAAACATAATGTCCCAAATATTATTTATACTTGCAAATAATTCTGGTTGCATATAAAGATTTGTCATTGACATAAATACAAAAGGAAGTGTAAAAAATGCTAATACCGCAGATATTCCAATTGTTATATGAAAACCTTTATGATTTTGCAAAGCATGCCAAGAAAATTTATAAGCATAAGAAAGTAAGAACGCAATTATATTTCCATAAATAATATGTAAAATATGCGGACTAACTTTCAAAATTGCTGTATAAAAAAATCCAGTAAAAAGTACAGAAATCACAAGTAATGGAGCAACTCCCCATAAAGCACCCATATTTTCTGAAACTGTTGTGTAGTTTGTCATTCTATAGGCAAACTTGTCATAATTTGAATCTTTTTTAAATACTCCCATAATATTATAAATAACAGAAGCAGTTGAAGCTCCAATTAACATATAAATAAAACAGATATGAACAACAAAAACTATAATTCCTAAAATACTAAAAAACTCTAAAGGTAATCCTAAAGTTGGTGTAATTAATGGAATATCAAATGGTAATTTCCAATTCATTTTATAACTCCTTTAGTATTTAAAGATTTAAGATAAGCTGCAAGGGCATCTTTTTCAGCATCAGTTCCAACAAATGGAGGCATATATGGAGTTCCACCACCTGGAGGAAGATTATTTAATCTATTTCTAATTGCATCATGTGACCAACCAGCTGTTAGTCCTTTTAGTCCATTGATACCATTATTAGTATGACAGATACGACACTCTATTTGAAAAATTGATTTTCCAACATCTAAAATATTTGATTTGTCCTCTTTTACAACTTTTTTATCTTCATCTAAAAAAACTGCATGTTTTAAAATACCAACTTTATTTAAGTAAGGTACATCTGTAGTTCTAATTCCATTTGAATACATATAGTTATAAATCAAAAATGGTTTTCGTATAAACTCTCTAACTCTTTCTTCATATCCCCAAAGTACTAAAAATCCAGCAACCATTAAACTAGCTGCAATATAAGGCATTCTTTTTGGAGAGAAATATGCAATAATAGTTGTAATAACAATTGAGCCACCAACTCCAATAGCCATAAGATACATTAAATCAAATCTATCTTCAAAAGCTCTTGTCATTACAGCTGTTGGAATCATAGCAAGGGCTGCAGCTGGAATTTCTGTGTAATACCAATAACCAAAAATAGCACTTAAAGGAACAGTTATCATCATGATTCCTGCTAAAAATTTAACAAGTCTAGCTTTTGCTTCTTTATCTTCTTCATTTTTTGAAAAAGTTGCAATTATCCAAGTCCACATAATTGCAAGAGCTGCTGCAAATGCAATAGATGTAAATGTTCTAAATGCAAGGGAAGGCCACCAAGTTGGATTAAATAAAGCATTGTTGTAGTTTACATTCCTAGGGTAAACTTCAGGGTCAACCCAAGGTTGTCCATCAAAATTTGGAGTAAGCATAAATGCTAAAATAGCTGTAATAATAGCCATTGTTAACCAAGAAGAAATGGCATAATAAACACCGATTCTTACAGTTTTTGCTCTTCCCTCAGTAGTTTCCTGATTTTTTTTCCAACTCATAAATAGTAAAAGTAAAAGTACAACTTCAAAGTTGAATACAATCCACTCTATAAACCATTTCCAAAAAAACACTCTAATTAATCCACCAATAGCATTTGGACTTAAAATATTCGCATGTATCCACATACCAACACCTGTTAATGCTCCAATTGAAGTAGAAATAATAAAGAAAACCATAACAACTTTAAACGTTAAGTTATACGCAGCCATATCGTTCTTTTTATTTGCCCACCAAGCCATTGCAGCAAGTACAACAGATCCACCAACTGCTCCTCCATGAGATACAAAAACATGTATAATCGCATTTATTGCCATTAACATTCTTTGACCTATAAAAGGCATCTCAAAAATGGGGTAATCAAACATACCCAAATCCTCCCTATATTTTTATTTGCTTGTGCAGATGCTATTTTAATGCTACTTTGTTAATTGTTCGTTTGTAATTTTTTATTATTTTAAGAGGATTAAGAAGTTCATTTAATATTTATTTTGTAGCCATTTACTCGGCTTGAGCTTATAATATCATTACCTAAAAGTTGTCTAATTTTATGAATGTGAAAACGAATTACTCCCATTTTAGAGTTGCTATTTGCAGGATATGCACCTTTTTCTAAATTTTGTGTTGAAACATAATCTCCTTTGAATTTTAATAAATAATCTAAAATCAATAAAGCTTTATCTCCTAAAATTATTTCATCTTTATTTTTTAATACTTTTTTGCTAAAAATTTCATATTTAGTATTTTCTTTTAATACAATAGAGTCTGTATATACATTATATTGTCTTCTAATTAAAGCTTTTATTCTTAAGAGTATTTCTTCTTCATCTATATTTTTAATTACACACTCATCACAACCAGATAAAAAAGAGGGTTTGATTATATTTTGAATTGATGCAATTACCATTTTCATAGTAATATCTTTATAATCATTTAATAACTGTATTAATTGAAATCTGGGAAGTGATTTCTCATTAATATTTATTAAATACAAATCATATAAGTTATTATAAATACACTCTAAAAATTCACTATTATTAGAGCAAATATCCACATAAAAATCATTATTTTTTAAAATTTCAATAATTTGAGATATTGAACTATCATTACTTTCTAAAACTAAAATTCTTACTGCTTTCAATGTTTTCTCCAATTTTACGATTAAAGTATTTTAGAGAAAATCTATTAATTATCTGTTAGTTAAACAAGATATAATTCCTAAATTTAATTAAAGATTTAAAATGATAAAACAGGCACAAAAACATAATATTACAAATATATCAACACTTATTTTAGATGCAATTCATAATATTGCAAATACACTAACTGGAGAAGATGAAAAATCAAAAATATTAGAAACTTTGGATAAATATATAACTATGGATACAAATAGATTAAGTTATAAAAATATCTGGATTTATGAAAAAGAAAATCAAACAGTAGGATTAATCCTTGCTTATAATTCAAATGATGTAAAAAAGTTAGATGCACCAATTTTAAAACATCTTTCTTCTAAAAATATTTTTAGAGATTCTTTTGATAAAGAGTGTTTTGAAGATGAATTTTATATTGATACAGTTAGTGTTTCTGAAGAGTTTCAAGGAAAAGGTATTGCAAAAGAGTTTTTTGCATTTATTGAAAAAGAGGCTAAAAATGTAGGATTTGAAAAAGTTTCACTTTTAGTGGATTTCAAAAATCCAAAAGCACTTGCTTTATATAAAAAAATAGGATTTAAAAAAAATACTATTTTAGAAGTATCAAACCATCAATATCATCATATGATAAAGATAATTTGATAAACAAAACTTAGAATTTATTAGCATTTAGAAAAAGTAATAATCCCAAAATAAACATAAAAATTGGAGAAGCAATTTCTAAAATATTTACAAATTTTGCCGATTTTTGAGAAGCTTTATTTAAGGAAACTCCTAAAAATGAAGAAACAAAAAGGACAAAAGCCATACCTAGACTTATACTAATACTCGCAAGTATTACAGCAAAATACGTTTTTAATAAAAAGGCATAAACAAAAAGTAGAACAGTCCCTGGACAAGGAATAATTCCAGCAGTTAATATAAAAATTAAATCTTGTTTTTTACTCCTAATTGGAATAATTACAGGTTTATTCGAAACTGCTTTTACAAAATTCATATTTGAAGAAACTGCTGTAAACTTAGTAGTTTTTAAATCCACACTACAACAACAAGAGCATGATTTTTTACTTAGTTTTCTATATAAAATATATAAAGCTAAAAACATAATAATCAAAGCTGAAAAACTTGTAATATATAAAATCGAATCTTCCATAAATCTATTTAAAACACTTTGTAAAATAAAAACAGAAAATAATACTATTGCTAAAGCTCCAAGTATATGAATAAAAGCCGTAACTAAAGAGATAACAAAAGCTTCAAAGAAAGAGCTTTTTTGAGAGCTAAAATATGAAAATGCCAAAGCTTTTCCATGACCTGGTCCAAAAGCATGAATAACCCCATAAATAAATGAAGCCATAAGTAAAAAAACTAAAGCTAAATAGTCACCATTTTGTACATCAATTAAATATTTTTTTATATTATTTGTAAATTTTTCTAATATTGTTGGAGTTTTTTCAGTAATTTTTTCTTCTTTAATTTCTTTGCTTTCTATTTTTTCTTCAACAATTTCTTCTTTAGTATTCTCCTGTTTTGATATTAAAGTTGGTGCATCTATTAAAAAACTAACATCATTCATATTTGTAGTTTTTGAAATTTTATAAGGAATATACATTAATTGCTTTTTATCAGCAAATACAATATCAAAATAATTTTGCTCATCTATAATTTTAATATATAAAATATTTTTATCATAAATTTTATAGTTCAAATCAATATTATATTCAAAACTCAAAGTTGAGTTTTTATAACTCATTTTGTAATCTTTAATTTCAAAAAAGTTTGATTTTTCATTTATTTGTTTGTCATAAGAAATAGAAGTTATAAAATTTTTTGGTTTTAAGTAATCAGTTAAAGCAGTTTCAATGATAGCTAACTCTTTTTCATCAAAAGTAGCATTTAAATTTGCATCATATATTTGTAATAATTCTTTTGTAAATTCATTTGCAAAAACCCAATTTACTTTTAGTGTTTTAATATTTTCTTTATCTGCTTTTATTTGGATTGAAACATGTGTTTTTGGTGTATAAATAGAACATAAAGAACATCCAAAAAGGATGCTCTTTAGAAATAGTAATATTAAGAAATATCTTATCATTTATAGCTATTTGCTATTTGGTTTGCAGTATCTAACATACTTTCTTTCCAATTACCAGAGATTGGATCAATCGCAATTACATTAGCATTGATATTTTTAGAAATTGTTTTAGCACTTTTTTGTGAAAATTGTGGAGCTACAAAAACAATTTTTATATCATATTTTTTTGCTTCTTCAATTAATTCAACTAATTCATTTGGTTTTGGCTCTTTTCCTTCTATTTCAATAGAAATTTGCTCCAAATCATATCTTTTTGCAAAATATCCCCAAGATGGATGAAATACCATAAATGCTTTATCTTTATATGGACTCAAAATCGTTTTAATATTTTCATCTAAAGTATCTAACTCTTTTATAAATTCTTCATAATTTGTTTTATAAAAATCACTATTTTGTGAATCTATTTCAAGCATAGCCTCATAAATATTTTTTGCTTGAATTTTAACTAAAAGAGGATCTAACCAAACATGTGGATCTAAACCTGAATGGTCATGTTCCTCATGTTTTGCATCTACAGTAGCTTCATCATGATGATTATGTTCTTGCATTTGTATTTTCTCAATTCCTTTTGTAGTATCTACAAATAGAGTATTTTTAGCATTTTGTTTAAACTTATCCATCCAAGCTTGTTCAAAAGGATCTCCTACTAGAAAGTAAGCTTTTGAATTAACTAAAGATTTCATTTGAGATGGTTTTGGCTCATAATTATGAGGTGAACTTCCTGGTTTTACCATAACATTTATTTCAAATTTATCTTTTACTATTTTTTCTACAAAATATTTTTGAGGTAAAATATTAACTGTTATTTCTGGTTTTGAAGCATTTAAAAGTGTAAAAAATGCAATACATAAAAACAATATTTTTTTCAAAATCAACTCCTATTTTATTTCTGCAACTTAGTTGCGATTTTGGAATTCTAATTAATTTATTCTTTAATGCAACTTAGTTGTAAAACTGATTTTAAATATAAATTGCTATAATAAATACCATGGATAAAATAAATAACTTAACAGACATTACAAATATCAAGCTAACAAGTGCTAGAAAATCAATTCTAGAAATCATGATTAATTCAAATAAACCCTTGTCATACGAAGATATGAAAGATTTAATTTCTATGGATAAGGCTACTTTTTATAGAAATATCACAATTTTTGAAGAAGAAAATATTATTAGTTCTTTTGAATCAAATGATAAAAAAAGATACTTTGAAATCAAAAAAACTCAACATTCACACTTCATTTGTTCAACTTGTTCAAAAATCGAGTGTATTCATGAAAAGTTAGATTTTCATTTGCCTGAATATAAAATTGAAAACATCATAATTAAAGGCATTTGTAAAATTTGCCTAAATACTAAATAAGAAAAATATATGATAAAAAAATTTATTATAATTGAAGATTTTATATCAAAAGAAGCCTTAAGCGGTATTATCTTATTTATTGCAACTATTGCTGCTGTTATTGTTGCTAACTCTGCTTGGGGAGCAGAATATTATAATTTATGGCATATGCCTTTGGGTATTACACTTGGAGATAAAACTATCTCTATGAGTTTAACATATTGGATAAACGATGGTCTTATGGCTTTATTTTTCTTAATGGTTGGACTTGAAATAAAAAGAGAAATGGTAATTGGTGAACTTTCATCAGTTTCAAAAGCCTCTTTTCCAATAGTTGCAGCCCTTGGAGGAATGGTAATTCCAGCACTCATTTATGTGGCATTTAATCCAAATAATTTCATAGGTTTTGGTATTCCAATGGCAACAGATATTGCATTTGCTTTGGGAATCTTGATGCTTTTAGGAACAAAAGTAAATCCAGCATTAAAACTATTTTTAATGGCATTAGCAGTTGTTGATGACTTGGGAGCTGTTTTAGTGGTTGCAACTGTTTATACAAGTGAAATTAAAGTCGAATATTTTTTACATGCAGGAATTACTTATGCTTTAATTTGGTTTTTAAATTATAGTGGTGTAAAAAAGATATTGCCTTATTTGATTTTAGGCGTGTTTTTGTGGGTGTTTATCCATGAAATTGGAATTCATGCCACAATTGCTGGAGTTTTATTAGCTTTTGCAATTCCTATTAGTTCTAAAATTAATGAAAAACAATTTATTGAGAAAACAAGAGAATCAGTGGATGATTTTGAAAAAAACATAGATACTATTCCTATTTTAAACCATCATCAAATAGATGCTCTTGAAGGCATTGCTCACGGTTATGACAAGGTACAAAATCCACTGGTAAGACTTGAACATAATCTTCATGGAATATCAGTTTTTTTTATTATGCCTTTATTTGCTTTTTCAAATGCAGGAGTTTTAATAGATTTTTCAACTGTTTCAGCAAACTTAATGATAGTTTTAGGGGTTCTTTTTGGTCTAATTTTAGGAAAACCAATTGGAATTGTGGGATTTACTTACCTTTTAACAAAACTAAAAATAATCAAAAAACCAGATAATATCTCTTGGTTTGAAGTAATAGCAGTTGGATTTTTAGGTGGAATCGGATTTACAATGTCGATATTTATAACTCACTTAGCTTTTAATGATGAGGGAATTATTGCAGCAGTTAAACTTGGGATTTTTGCAGCATCACTAATTGCAGCAATATTAGGTGTTATTTTAGTTTTAGCAAGTAGTAAAAAACTAAAAGATAGAGTTTAAACTCTATCTTTTATCTTGGATATGAACAATTATTTATATCTAAACAAATTCCATTTATATACTCAGGACAATCAGTTGCTAACCAAACAATAGCTTTGGCAACCTCTTCAGCTCTTGCAAATCTTCCAGTTACTACGGTTTTTTTGAATTCTGCTTTTCTCTCTTCACTATTATCTTTTTGCATATCAGTTTCAGTTGGACTTGGAGCAACACAATTTACAGTGATTCCATAACTTCCTAACATTTTCCCATATATTTTTGTAGCATTTATAAGCCCTGCTTTTGCAATTCCATACCAAACATCTGGATGTCCAATTTGTCCAGCAATTGAAGCTGTGTTTACAATTCTTCCATATTTTTGTTTTTTCATATGTTCACAAAAAATATTCATTAATTCAACTGGCGTATATAAATCCACATTCATAATATGCTCACGGGCATCTTTTGGATAGTTATTATAAGTATATTTTGGTTGCATATATCCAGCATTATTAATTAAAATATCAATATTTCCAACTGTTTTTGCAAGTTCTGGTAAACCATCTACATCTGATAAATCATATTCAATAGCTGTTACATTTTTTACTCCAACTATTGGACAAGTATCAAAATCACGAGCCACAATGATAACTTCATATCCAAACTCTAACATAGCTCTAGAAACTGCTAAACCTATTCCTTTATTTCCACCTGTTATTAATACTCTTTTTGACATTTTTTTCTCCAATTTTTAATAATTTATTATATATACAGATTGATGTTAATCATCTTAATAAGATTTACTTTATGATAAAATATATTATTAAAAACTAGGATTCATATGATTTATAAAAATGAAAAGTCTCTTATAAATATAATAAAATATACACCTTTAATATTTATTATCACTCTTTCTTTAATTATTACACTATTTTTATATGTTGACAAACAAAATGAATTAAAAAAAGAAAAAATAGATATACAAAATGAATTTTTAGAAAGAAATCAAGAATTTGTAAAAACAGAAATAGAAAATTTATATAATTTAATTCTTAAAACTCAAGCAAAAACTGAAGAGAAATTAAAACAAAGTATCAAAGAAAGAGTTTATGAAGCAAATAATATTGCTAATAGAATTTATAATGAAAATAAAGATACAAAATCAAAAGAAGAAATTATCAAAATGATAAAAGATGCTCTTGTTGATATAAGATTCAATGATGGACGAGGTTATATTTTTATTTATTCTTTTGATTATGAATGTATATTATTACCTATAAATAGAGCAAATGAGGGAAAAAGTTTTTATAATTTTCAAGATTCAAATGGTTTTTATTTAGGAAGAGAAATAGTAAAAAGTCTTCAAGGAAAAGATGAAGCTTTTTTAACTTGGCGTTTCCCAAAACCTGATAATTTAAATCAAAAAGATTTTAAAAAAATTGGCTTTAATGTACATTTTAAACCTTATGATTGGTTTATTGGAAGCGGTGAATATGTAGTAGATTTTGAAGAAAATATGAAAAAAGAACTTTTAGAGTATATTTCAAACCTAAAATCAAGCGAAAATAACTACTTTTTTATTTTAGATTATGATAAAAAAACTCTTTTTCAAAAAGTAGATAATATTGTAGATAAATCTTTTCAAGAACTCCAGACTAAAGAAGAAAACAAACTATTTGATGATATTTTTAATTTATCAAAAAATGGAGGAGGATTTATAAGCTATGATTACAAAATAACAGATAGCGAAATACCTCTTAGAAAAACTAGTTATGTAAAAGGTTTATTTAGTTGGAAATGGATAATTGGAAAAGGTTTCTATGATGATTATTTAAATCAAATAATTGAGAAAAAAAGTTTAGAATTAAATCAAAAATTTAATGAAAAAATAAAAAATATTTTATTAATTGCATCAGTATTAACCTTAATTTTATTATTCATTTCTATCTATATTTCTAAATTATTAGAAAAAAAATTTCAAAATTATAAATTAGAAATAAATAATCAAGAACATATTTTATCTCAACAATCAAAAATGGCTGCAATGGGTGAAATGTTAGGAAATATTGCCCACCAATGGAGACAACCACTTTCTGTTATAACCACTGTTGCAACTGGAATGAAATTACAAAAAGAGTTTAATACTCTTGATGACAAAACTTTTGAAAAATCAATACAAAATATTACAAATTCTGCTTTATATTTATCTGAAACAATAGATGATTTTAGAAACTTCTTTAAAACAGACAAATATAAAACTACTTTTAATATAAAAAATACATTTGAAAAACTATTTAAACTAACTTCTGCTCAATTTAAAAATCTTGAGATTACTTTTGTTAATGAAATAAATGATTATGAATTATACAATTATGAAAATGAGTTAATTCAAGCATTAATAAATATATTAAATAATGCAAAAGATGCCTTAGAAAATATAAATACACCAAAAGTAATTTTTATTTCTACAAAGAAAAAAGAGGATAAAGTTATTATTAAAATAACAGATAATGCAGGTGGTATTGATGAAAAAATCATTGATAAAGTTTGTGAACCGTATTTTACAACTAAACATCAGGCAAAAGGAACAGGAATTGGTCTTTTTATGACAGAAGAAATTATTGTAAAACACTTAGAAGGAAATTTCTCAATCAAAAATGTAAATATAGATTATGAAAATAAAAACTATAAAGGTGCAGAAATAACAATCGAAATAGACTCTCTTAAATATGAATAAAATATATACAATTATAGCTTAATCATACATTGTAAAAATCAAATAAACTCCTATTTTAACCTAATTATCAATACTTAGTATATTAAAAAATCAAATAAACTTACTTATACATTAATTATAATAATTGAATATTTTATATACAACCAAACTGGTTATTTGCTCTTGCTTAATATTATAATGATATTAAATAAAAAGTAAGGAGATTATAGATGTCTTTAAAAGAATTAAAAGGTCAAGGACACTGGCCAACGCTGTTAGCTGCATTTTTATATTTTGATTTTAGTTTCATGGTATGGACCATGATGGGACCACTTGCTACTGAAATTGCAGAGTCATTAAAAGCAACACAAAATTTTATTATGAGTGCAGACCAAAGTGCAACACTAGTTGCAGTTCCAGTTTTAGCTGGTGCAATTCTTAGAGTTGTATTAGGTTTTTTTGTTGATAAAGTTGGTGCTAAAAAAACTGCTTTAACATCTCAACTTATTGTAGTTATAGGACTGTTTTTTGCTTATTATAAAGGTTCAACAATAACTTATGATGAATTATTGGCTGTTGCGTTTATTTTAGGATTTGCTGGTGGGTCTTTTGCAGTTGCACTACCACAAGCTGGGCAATGGTATCCTCCAAAACTTCAAGGTGTTGTTCTAGGACTTGCAGGGGCTGGAAATATTGGAGTTGTTATTGATTTTATTTTTGCACCAAAAATTGCGCAAATTTGGGGATGGCAATCTGTATTTTTAGTAGGAGCTATTTTATCTGCATTTATTTTAGTTGTATATATGTTTATGGCAAAAGATGCACCATCAAATGTTTATAAATCAAATCCTAAAAAATTAAAAGATTATGGAAAACTTCTAAAAGATAAAGATACATGGTGGTTTAATCTATTTTATTCTATTAGTTTTGGTGGATTTGTAGGATTTGCAGTATACATGAAAGTATATTTAATGGGTACATATAAACCTGAAATGGCTGCATTTGGTCTTGATATTATATCTGAATCAAATGTAATGGTAACAGCTGGATATTTTGGAGCTTTATGTATATTTGCAGGGGCTATTTTAAGACCAGTTGGTGGAGCAATTGCTGATAAATTAGGTGGAATTAAATCTCTATATTTCTTCTATGGGGTAGTTTGTTTATTAGCTATAATTAGTGCTACATTTACTTTACCATTTTATGTTGCAATTATTGTATTATTCTTAATCATGGCTCATCTGGGAATGGCAAATGGTGCTGTTTTCCAATTAGTTCCTCAAAGATTTGGTAAAGATATTGGAATTATGACAGGTATTATTGGATGTGCAGGAGGTCTTGGTGGAACTGCAATTATTAAAACTTTTGGATGGTCAAAAGGTGCATTTGATGGATATGCAGCTGGATTTATAATTTTTGCTATTGTAGTATTTATTGCAATTTTAGGGATTTCATTTGTTAAAACTAGATGGAGAACTACTTGGGGAGTTCAAGCTGGTGGAAGAATATAATTATTATATATTAAAAGGTATTTAAATGAGTAAAAGTAATATCCAAACTTCAGGTTTTTGTCTTGCAAAAAGAAAAGAATTAATAGGAGATGATTTTTACGAAATTAAACAATTTGATGATTTAACCATTGCTGTATTATGTGATGGAGTAGGAAGTGCTACACAAGGAGCACTTGCTGCTAAAAAAGTAACTTTACACATAATAAATAATTTTAAGAATCTTCCAAAAGCTTGGAGTATTGAAAAAGCTATAAAAGAATTTATCAAATCTATAAACACTATACTTTACTCTCAATCTATTCAAGAGTATGAAAGACCTGAATATATTACAACCGTAACGGTTTGTGTGATAAAGGGAAATCGTCTTTATGGAGCAAATGCGGGGGATAGTAGGATTTATTTATTAAGAGATAATAAATTAAATCAACTATCTCTTGACCATAATGAAGAAGGTATGCATAGTGTTTTATCAAATGCTGTGGGAATTAGTCCAAATGTCGAAATATATTATTTTGAAAATAATATTCAAAAAGATGACAAAATTTTGATGTGTAGTGATGGTTTATATTCTATTATGAATAATGATATTTTATCAAAAAATATTTCAAGTGGTGCATACCAAATAGTTAAAAAAGCTAGTTCTTTAGTTCATGATAATCTTCCTGATGATACAAGTGCAGTGATTTTAGAAGTTTTAGATACTGATTATATAGAATCAATGAAAAGCTTAAATCTTGAAATTCCAGAAAAACTTAAAAAAGGTGATGTTATTGATGGATATGAATTAACTCACTCTTTAATTCAAAATAATAGAACTTGGATTTGCATAAAAAATAAACAAGAATATGTTATAAAATTTGCTCCTTATGAAGCCATAGAAAACGAAGAAATTTTAGATTTATATATAAAAGAAGTATGGAATGCAAAAAGATTAAAAGCTGGTTTTTTTCCAAAATCTTTTATTCCAAAACAAAGAAGTGCAAGATATTATCTAATGACAAAATTAGATGGAATAAATCTAAAACAATATCTCAAAAAAAGAAATTTGTCTATTGATGAAGCAATACTATTAGCAAAAACTCTTATTTCTATGGAAGAATATCTTTTGAAATTTAACCTTGTTCATGCAGATATAAAACCTGAAAATATAATAGTAATACAAAGAGATGAAAAAAGAATCTTTAAAATAATTGATTTTGGTTCAATTACTGAAATATTTTCAATTGCCTCTACTGCTGGAACTCCTTCTTATTTAGCGCCAGAAAGATTTACAGGAAATGCAATAAATGAAAAAACAGAAATTTTCTCAATTGGAGTTACACTATATGAAGCCTTATGTGGGAGTTATCCTTATGGAGAAATAGAACCTTTTCAGAACCCTACTTTTGGTGTTGCAAAAAAACCTCAAAATTTAAATCATAATATTCCAACTTGGCTTGAAAGCATTATTTTAAGAGCAATAAGTATAGATGAAGATTTAAGATACTCAAACTATTCATATATGAAATTTGAGCTTGAATATCCCCAAAAAGTAAAACCTTTTTTTGAAAAAAGAACACCTTTACTAAAAAAAGACCCTTTATTATTCTACAAGTTTGGATTTTATTTTTCATTAATTTTGAATTTTATTTTATATTTAAAACTATTTTCATAAGAAAATCTTTTTAAATATATATTTTCTTAGGCTCACCAAAATAGTAACCTTGAGAATAATCAACGCCCATCTCATTTAAAATATTAAAAATCTCTTCATTTTCAACAAATTCAGCAATTGTAATAATATTTTGTTTTTTTGCAAAACTAACTATTGTTTCAACGATATTTCTACTATAAGTATCATTAACAATATTTTTAACTAAACTTCCATCAATTTTTAAAATATCAGGTTCAAACTCTAATAATCGCTCAAAATTTGAATATCCGGCACCAAAATCATCTATTGCAATCATAACACCCAATTTTTTGACTCTTTTAATAAAGCTTTTTATAACAGCAAAATCTTTTACATCTTCATCTTCAAGTAGTTCAAAAACAATTCTAGAAGCATCCTCTTTATACTCTTCTAAAAGTGAATAAAGTTTAACTCTTGTTTCCTCTTTTTCAATATCTAAAGATGAAAGATTTATAGAAATTTTGGTAGATATATGTTCTAAAATTTTAAATGAATTTTCCAAAACACGATGAGTGATTTTATTATAATAACTTCCTTTTTTAGAAATATCTAAAAAAGAGTAAGGAGATAATACATTTCCATTTTCATCTACAAGTCGAACTAAAGACTCATATTTTTCTACCTCTTTTGTTTTATTATTAATTATTGGCTGGAAATATGAAACTATTTTATAATTATCAAGGGCAATTTTTACCATTTTGATAACTTCCATATTTTTTTTAGCTTCAATATGTTCTTTAATTGAAGAATCATTTGCATATTTAATAAACATTTTTTTATTCATAGCTTCATCAAGTCCACATTTTGCATCTTCATATAAATGCTCTTTTCCAAAAGAATAACTAACTATTATGTTTAAGTCATATTCTATATCATCAACATTTAAAATTGATTTTCTAATATTTTTTGCAAAAACTTCAAGATATTCATTTATATTTGTTTGTGATGAAGTAAAATCAAAGAAATCTGCTAAAAGTGCAAAACGGCCATTTCCAATATTATAAATATTTTCAAAAGTATAAGAGTTTGGTAAATAAGACAACATACTAAAGGCAAACATTTTTTCGATTTTATCAACAGTTAAAATATTATAAAATTTATCAAGAATATCAAAATCTTCTATTTGTATTAAAATTAATAAAAATAGATTATTTGATTCAATTTTATCAATTAAATGTTTTTTATCACTCATAATAGTATTTACATTACTTCTAACACTTACATATTCAAGAATATCTCCACTTGAATCTAAAATCGGTTTAATTGTTGATTTTATATAATAAGTTTTACCACTTTTTGTTAGATTTTTCATAACGCCAGACCATTCAAGTCTTTTATTTTTTATGGTATTCCACAAATTTTTATAAATTTCATCAGAATTATCCGGATGTCTAATTATATTGTGACTTTCCCCTATTAATTCTTCTCTTAAATATTCAGATGTTTTACAAAAATTATCATTTACAAAAGTTATTATTCCATTTTTATCAGTTTTTGAGATTATCGCACTTTTATCAACTAAGTCTGTATATTGCTTTTGAATTTTTAAATTATTCTTTTTCTTTTCTATTTGAAGTTTTTTGTCTTTACAACTCTCACTTGCTCTATATATAATTTCTAAAAAATTATTTTCATCAAAAGGAGGCATTAAATAACCATCAATTTTCAGTTGAATTGTTTTAAAAAAACTCTCTCTATCTTCATTTGAAGTATAAATAATCGTTACAATACTTTTGTCAATACTTTTAATTTTTTCTATCAAGTCAAAACCATTAAAATCATGAATTTCTATATCTGTAATTACCACTGAGAATTTATTTTTATCAAATATTTTTAATGCTTCAAGACCATTATCCATAAATGTTACTTCATTAAAAAAGTTTTCGAAATATTTTAAATTATTATTTTCATTATTTTTATCTCTTACAACATAAATCAAATTAAGTGATTTGCATAATAAACTAATTTCCTCTAACTTTTCAGCATTCATTTTAATCCTTGATTATTAAAGTAATAGTTATATCATAAAAAAATATATATATAACTTATATCTAAATAAAAAATTATTTTTTAGAATATTTATTAGTAATTTACGGTGTTGTATATTTTTGATACAGTTATTTCTTATATCTGCATTAATTCCTTTATATAATAAAAAATATATATACAAATAATTATTACAAATAGGAAAAAACTATGATTAAGTCAGTATGTGGATATTGTGGTGTTGGATGCGGATTAGAATTTGAAAAAGATAAATTAATTGGTGATGTTGCATATCCTACAAATGAGGGAAAACTTTGTTCAAAAGGCATTTCAGAATTAATAAGTGTTCAAACACCTTCAAGATTATTAAGACCTCAAATAAGAAATGATATAAACAACGAATACAAAGATACTTCGTGGAGTAATGCAATAAATAAAATAGCTTCAAAAATTGCAATCTCGCCAAAAGAAAAAGTAGGATTTTATTTATCTGGTCAACTTTTAACAGAAGATTATTACATCGCAAATAAACTAATGAAAGGTTTTATTGGAACAAATAACGTAGATACAAATAGTAGAACTTGCATGTCAAGTGCGGTTGTTGCCTATAAAAAATCTATTGGAGCTGATTATGTACCAGTTCGAATGAATGATGTACATGATGCAGATTTACTTATTTTAGTTGGAGCAAATACAGCTGAAGCCCATGTTGTTTTTCACAACAGAATCAAAACTGCAAAAAAACAAGGCTTAAAAATCATTGTAATAGATCCCCGATTTACAGACACTGCAAAAATAGCTGATTTATATCTTCCAATAAAACCAGGAAGTGATATTGACTTTTTTAATCTTGTTTCAAAAAAAATTATTGATGAAGGTTTAGTTGATGAAAAATTTGTAGAAGAAAATGTAAATAACTACGATTTATTAAAAAACAAATTCAAAAGAATTCCAGTTACAAAAATGCTAAAAAGAACAGGTCTAAGTGCCGAACAATTTGAAGAGTTTTGGCAACTTTACAAAGAAAATGAAAATATCATAACAGCATGGACCATGGGAATAAATCAATCATCTCAAGGTGTTGATAAAAATCTTTCAATCATAAACACTCACCTTTTAACTGGAAAAATATTCACAAAAGGAAATGGTCCATTTTCACTAACAGGTCAACCAAATGCAATGGGTGGACGAGAAGTTGGAGGACTTTCAACAATGTTGGCTGTTCATTTAGGATTTGATAAAGAATCAATCGAAAAAGTAAATAAGTTTTGGAAAACAACAAAAGTTTCGAATGTAGTTGGATTAACAGCAACTCAAATGCTTGAAGCGAATCTTGATGTTTTGATTATTTGCCACACAGACCCAATTTATCATCTTCCAAATAGAAGTAAAATGGAAGAATTGATAAAAAAAATTCCATTAGTTGTAGATATAAATGCCTATGAAAACTCTGAAAGCTCAAAATTTGCCCATATTAGACTTCCTGCTGCTCCTTGGGGAGAAAAAGAAGGAACTCAAACAAATCTAGATAGAACAATTACTAAGCAAGAAAAACTAACTAGAACCTCTATTGATGCTCTTCCTGATTGGGAAATTTTTCAGCTTATTGCTCAAAAACTTGGATTTAAAAAAGCCTTTGATTTTGCATCACCAAAGGAAATTTTTCAAGAATATCAAGAAATGACAAAACTAAATCCACACCTAAATATTTATGAAGCCTCTTATGACAATCTTTCACATGAGCCATTTATTTGGGGAGAAAAAATTAGAGAAAATAGAGAGTTTTTAACAAAAGATAAAAGAGCAAATCTATTTTTTGTAGAGAATAAACTATTAAGTGAAAAAACAAATCTAAAATATCCATTAACACTTCTAACAGGAAGAACCAGAGACCAATGGCATAGTGGAACAAAAACAAATCTTCCAAAAACTCTTATGAAATACAAAGAATTAAATTTTTGCGAAATTCATCCAATAAATGCAAAGCAATTTGGAATCCAAGATGGAGATGAAATAAAAATCTCTTCAAAAAGAGGAACTATACAATCAAAAGCAATTTTGACGCAAGATATAAGAATCGACACAATCTTTATGCCAATTAGTAATAGAGATATAAACTACCTAACACATGATTTATACGATAAAGACTCTATGCAACCTGATTATAATCATAGTGCTGTTAGGATTGAGAGGGTTTAAGGGATTTTAAAAAGTTGTATTATGCTAGAGTGTCATGATACAACCTTATAAAATTATGAAAAAGCTTTAGGTTCAGCTAAATAAAATCCTTGTAAATAGTCAATATCTAAACTCTTTACAATATCAAAAACCTCTTTTGAGTGAACATATTCAGCAACGGTTTTTGCATTTAATTCTTTTGCCATATTTACAATATTTTTTACAATTGTTTTTGATTCTTGTGAAATATCAATATTTTTTATTAAAGAACCATCTATTTTGATAATTTCTGGCTTTAATTTTAAAATATTTTCCATACTTGAATATCCACTTCCAAAATCATCTATGGCAATTTTACAGCCAAAAGTTCTAACATGTGTAGCAAAATCTTTTACTATATTAAAATCTTCTATAAAATCTGATTCTAGTATTTCAAAAATAATATTTTTTGGTTTACTACAACTAGAAATTTTTTCATAAATAAAATTTCTAAATGATTCATTTGAAATATCTTCATAACATAGATTTATACTAAACTCAATATCCAAATGACAAAAAGTTTTAAATGTTTTTGAAAGCATAATGGTCATCATTTTTTCATACGATTTTATTTTTTTAGCCGTTTGTAAAAAAGGAAATACAGAAAATACTTCTTTACTTTTTGGGTCAATCAATCTCATTAAAGATTCATATTTATTTATTTTCATAGTTTTTGCATCATAAATCGCTTGAAAATAAGGTTCTATATTTGAACTATCAACTACATTTTTTAAAAAAACAATATTATCTACAAGTTTACTTTGTTCTTCTTCTCTATACGCAATAGTTAAAATGTCCAAATTAATATCAATTATTTTATCAACTGAACATAAAAATTCATATTTTTCTTCTTTTATTAAAATCTTTTTTAAAAAACCTCGAACATAACTAAACGCAGCATTTACATAATGTGCAGGTAAACCAATACGAACATGAATTTCACTAATAATATTTAGCTTTTCAAAATAACTTTCATCATATAAACCACAAAAAAGATTTAAATACCAATTTTTTATTCCTCTTTCATGTCTTGTTAAAATCTCTTTATTATGTAAAAACATTTTGGCATGGTCAAATTCAAAAATAAACTCATAAAATCCATCTAATAACTCTTTTGAATAATTATTTGCCATATTTTTTAAGCTTTTTAAAGAAGTAGCATCTTCTTGGTTAAATTTGTAATTTTTTAATAATTTTTTATAATTTCTTTCATTTAAATTACTTATTTCTTTATAGTTTAAATCCATAATTTTCTCTTTTCATTATTATATTAATTACATCTTTTACAATTAATACTATCTTTTCCTTCAAACTCTTTTTGATTAGCATTATCTACAATTTTATTAGCAATATTTGATGTTTTAACTGCAATATTATTAGCTTGTGAAGAAACCTCAGCATTTGCTTCAACTTGTTTTTCAAGTATATTTATTGCATCATTTATTTGTATAATTCCTATTTGTTGCTCTTTTGAAGCACTTGAGACATCACCTATTAATTCAATAGTTTTATTAATATCACTGTTTAAAGTAGTATAACCTTCTATCATATTATTAGCGATAGTCTTACCTTCATTTGCTTTTATATTTGCAGATTCAACAAGATTTTTAATCTCACGTGCAGCTTGTGTACTACTATTTGCAAGATTTCTAACTTCTTGTGCAACTACTGCAAATCCCTTTCCAGCTTCACCAGCGGTTGCTGCTTCTACGGCTGCATTTAAAGATAATATATTTGTTTGAAATGCAATTTGATCAATAATTGTGATAGATTCATTTATTGCACTTACTTTTTCATTTATTTCATCCATTGCTGTTGTTGTTTTAAAAGCTAAATTTAAACCATCAGTTGCAGAAACCGTTACAGCATTTGCAAGATTTGACATTTGTTTTGTTTGCGCTGAAGTTTTATCTACATTTTGAGTAATTTTTTCTAAAACACTTGATGTATTTTTTAAACTCTGTGCTGCTTCATTTGAAGATTGGTTAAGTTTATCTACATTATTTAATAAAACTTCAGATGTGTTTTGAAGAGCAACTCCATTTGTTTTATTTTCCAATAACATTTGAGTAATGGCATTTTTTAATTTATTAACCGAATCCACTAAAAGTTTAAATTCGCCCTCTTTTGTAATACCCTCAAGTTTTAATTCATTTCTATAATCATAATTTGTGTATTCATTTAAAATATTATTTACATTTGAAAAATGCCCTCTTGTCTCAACTATCATTTCATTAACACCTTGTTTAAACTCTTCAAGAGATTTGTTTGAAGTCGTTGAAGTTATAATATCTGAGTAAAGACCATGTTTTATCTTATCCATTACCATTTTTGCTTCTTGAATTAAAAGTAATTCTTCATTTTCTTTTTTTAATAATCCTACTTCTCTTTGATCTATTACATCTTTTATTTGTGAATATTCACTTGCCATTGAAGTATTTATTTCTAAACTAACATTTTTATTATCCATATTTTTAAGAAATTTTACTAATTCTTGTGATAATAATTTTCCATTTTTTCTCTCATCTAACTCATGAATAATAAGTGCAAGTGCAATAACTACTTGAACTATTTGAGCAATACTATTTGGAGTAAATAAAAACGCATTCAAAGGAAGTATTATTATTCCTATGTAATGAACGATTGTCATTCTTAAATACAATGATTTTAAATTAAACATATTTATCCTTTATTAATTATATTAGGAAGTATATTTAAATAGGATAATAATTGTCTTGATTTGAGTCAATTAATTATTTATGTATTCTTAAGTATCAACATAAATTTAATAGCCAATTTATTAGTATAATAAATATATAGTTTTAACTCTAATTAAAAGTTAAGTTAAAGTGAATATTTTATATACATATTTTCTAATCACAAAATAAAACTTTATGGAATAATTTAATCAACAGAGATTAAAGGATTCAAAGTGAAAGAAAAACTAGTAGTAATCGGAAATGGGATGAGTGGACTTCGAACCATCGAAGACCTTTTAGAAATAAACAAAGATAAATATGACATAACTATTTATGGTGAAGAACCACATGTAAACTATAATAGAATCATGTTATCTTATATACTTTCAACTGAAAAAACTTTTGAAGATACAATCATAAATCACCAATCATGGTATGAACAAAATAATATCACTTTACACAAAGGCGATAAAATTGTATCTATTGATAAAAATAATAAAACTATCAAAAGTGAAAGTGGAAAAACCCAATCTTACGACAAACTTCTAATAGCAACAGGTTCAACTGCCTTTATTCCAAAAACAAAAGGAAGTGACTTAGAAAATGTAATCGCATTTAGAACAAAAGCCCATGTTGATGCAATTATTAGTACTATTAGAAAAGATAAAACTGCCGTTGTAGTTGGTGGTGGACTTCTTGGACTTGAAGCTGCTTATGGAATTGCAAAACATGGAATTAAAACTATTTTAGTTCACAGAAGTGGAAGTATACTTTCTCAACAACTTGACTCAACAGGTGGAAAATTACTTCAAAAAAATCTCGAAAAATACGGAATAGAATTTAAACTAAACACAACTATAAAAGAGATTTTAGGAGATGGAATTGTTGAAAAAGTAGAGTTCACAGATGGTGTTTGTGTTGAATCAAATCTAGTAGTTTTTGCAACGGGAATTATTCCAAATACAAATTTAGCCACAAATGCAGAACTTTCTACAAATAAAGGAATTCTTGTTGATGATTTCCTAAAAACTTCTGATGATTCTATTTTTGCAATCGGAGAGTGTGTTGAACACAATGGAAATACTTATGGTTTAGTTGCCCCACTTTATGAACAAGCAAAAGTTTTAGCAAAAGTTCTAGCAAACAAAAAGACTGATGGTTATGAAGGCTCTACTTTATCAACTAGACTTAAAATTTCAGGTGTTGATTTATTTTCTGCTGGTGATTATTTAGGAGATGTAACAACTGAGGATTTGATTTTATTAGATGAAAAAGCTGGAATCTATAAAAAACTTGTAATTTACAATAATAAAATTATAGGAATTGTACTTTATGGCGATACCGCCGATGCTTCTTGGTATTTAAAACTTCTAAAAGAGCATACAGATATTTCAGATTTAAGAACAAAAATCTTATTTGGAAAATCAGCACTTTCAGGGGATTCTGGTCATGGTGGAAATGATATAAACTCTATGAGCGATGATGAAGAAGTTTGCGGGTGTAATGGAGTTTGTAAAGGCGATATTGTAAAAGCAATCAAAGAAAAAGATTTAAAATCTCTAAGCGATGTAAAATCATGTACCAAAGCTGGAGCTTCATGTGGTTCATGTTTAGGTTTAGTTGAGCAAATTTTAATAAATACTTTAGGTGATGAATATAAAGCCAGTGAAGAAGGAATTTGTTCTTGTACAACACTTGGACATAAAGATATTAAAAAAACTATTGATGATGGGGAATTTGAAACTGTTTATGATGTTTTTAAAAGCTTAGATTGGAAAACTGCCGATGGTTGTTCAAAATGCAGACCTGCTATAAATTATTATTTACTTGTAAAATACAACGATGATAAATACAAAAATGATAGAAGAAGTGCCTTAGTAAACGACAGAATGTTTGCAAATATTCAAAAAGATGGGACTTATTCTGTCGTTCCTAGGATTTGGGGAGGACTTACAAGTCCACAAGAGTTAAAAGATATTGCAGATATTGCTGTGAAATACGATGTTCCAACTGTTAAATTTACAGGTGGTCAAAGACTTGATATGTTGGGAGTTAAAAAAGAGCAGTTAGAGCCTATGTGGAAAGATTTAAATGATTGTGGATTTGTTTCAGGACAAGCCTATGCAAAAGGTTTAAGAACTGTAAAAACTTGTGTGGGAAACACTTGGTGTAGATTTGGAACTCAAGATTCTATGAATATGGGTGTGATTATTGAAAAACTAACATGGGGAAGCTGGACTCCACATAAATTTAAAATTGCAGTTTCAGGATGTCCAAGAAATTGTGCAGAAGCAACTATCAAAGATTTAGGAATCATTGGAGTTGATTCTGGTTGGGAAATTTCAATTGCTGGAAATGGTGGTATAAAAGTGCGAGTTACAGATTTTCTTTGTAAAGTTGAAACAGATGAACAATTACTAACTTATGTAAAAGCTTTTATGCAATTTTACAGAGAAGATGCCTATTATCTAGAAAGAACGGCTCATTGGGTTGAAAGAACTGGATTACAATATGTAAAAGATGTGATGTTAGATAAAGAAAAAGTGGCATATTATGCTAAAAGATTTGAAATATCACAAAAATCAGCACAAGTTGACCCTTGGGCAAAAGCAATTGAAGAGGGATTTACAAAAGAATTTAATCCAATAGTAATAAACCCAGAAGATTCTTTTAGTTTTGAAGCAAAGGAAATTTAAAATGTCAAATATAAAAAAATGGTACAGAATCACAGAAATTGAGAATATCCCTTTCATGGGTTCAAGAAAAGTTGAAATTAGTGAGATTGAAATCGCTATTTTTAAAACAAGAGATGGTTCAATTTTTGCCATAAACAATATCTGCCCCCATAAAAAAGGAAAACTTAGCGATGGTTTAGTTCATGATAAACAAGTAACTTGCCCTTTACATAATTGGGAAATAGATTTATCAAGTGGAGAAGCTTTAGGAAATGACTCTGGCTGTACTGGTGTTTATGAAACTAAAATTGAAGATGGGATAGTATATTTAGGTCTTTAAAACAGATAAATTTTAAACTATCACTTCATTTTGAAAACATTTTTATTTTGAAATAATAAAATAGAGTTTAGAACTCTATTTTATTAGTAATTTGAGATTATTAATAAGTTCTTTAGCTTTATTATCATCCGCATTTCCACCTAAAACTTTATTTAGTTTTTCCTCAATTTTATCTCTTTTCTTTTCAAGTTGTTTATCGAGTTTTTCTATTAATAAATCTTTTGTATTCAAAGAAATTTTAGGATTAGATGTTTCACCTTTTACTTCTATTTCATATTTTTTATCTTTAATTTTTGCATCAATTTTTGCATCAATTAATTTTTGTTCTAAATCCAACACAGAATCTTTAATATCAATTTGTGTATTTACACTTTTCATAACTAAATCAGAAGTTAAAACTCTATTATCAATTTGACTATTTATATCAAGAGTTTCATAAACTTCTTTGCTTAAATCAAATTTACCTAATTGACTAAGTAATAGTGTGAAATTATTTTCTAATAAATGCCCATTTATAAGTTTTCCAACTAAATCGCCTTTTTTATGTAATAAATCATAATCCAAAATAAAATTTGCTTTTGAATCAATGATTTTTGAATAATCCATCATATAAGATAATTCTTTAACATCAATGTTTTTTAAATTCGCATTTAATTTATCATTTTTCAAATCAAAATCAAAAGTTCCACCTAAAGTATTTGATTTTCCAGTTACTAAAAGAGAATTTTCTTTATTTACTATTTCTCCATTTATATCAATTTTTCCTTTTAAACTCATATTTAAAATATTATTTAACTTCTCTAAAGCTGGAATATTTAATAAATAATCACTATTAAATGTATCTTCCATAAAATTATAAACACTATTTTGTGATGTTAAATTCCCAATTGTTGTATGTAATTTTGCTTTTGACACAGCTTGATTTGAGACTAAATTTGTATCAATATTTAAATCAAAATTAACTTTTTCTTTTATATTTTGTTTAAATACTGTATTCGTAACTTCATTTACAATTGTGGCATTTGTTATTTTTGAGCTAATATTTCCATCTAAATTATCAATATTGGCATTTTTCACCTCACCTTGAATAGTAAAATCTCCAAGTGCATAAATAGGCTCATTTAACATTTGAAATAATTTCTCTAATTTTGCATTTTCAATAGAAAACTTAATATATGAAGGTTTAAAATTTGTTAAGTTTGTATTATATTTTATAACACTATCAAATATATTTGAATCACCATCAATATTAATTGTTTCATCAAATACTTTTAAATTACCTTTTGTTGTAAATTCTCCATTTAATTTTTTTGCAATTATTCCCTCAACTTTACTTAAATTTTTAATATCAATTTTATAATCTGATTCAATTTCATTTTTTGCTAAATTAACTACTGTTTTATTCATAATAATATTTATTAAAGAACTTGTTATATCAGTTTTAATTTCAGCTTTATTTGGGAATAAAAGAGCATTTATTTCACTATTAAAACTAATTGGTGAAACAATTGCTTGATTAAATTTTTTGTTTATAACTTCATTATCAATTTTTCCATTAGATATTTTAGAAACAATCATTCCATCTAAATTTGAAATATTTGCATTTTTTATATCAGCTAAAATATTTAAATCACCCTTTGCATATATTGGTTTATTTAATAAAATTAATAAATCCTCAATTTTTGCATTTTTTATTTGAACATTTATATTTCTTGGTTCAAAATCTTCTAAGTTAAAATAATATTTAGTTTGACTTTGTGCAATATCAGATGTTCCTTGAATAATTGCTTCGTCTTCATTTCCAATAAAAATTCCATTAGTAACTAAGGGACCTTTAAATTCTTGTTTGGTTAAGTTCTTCAAAGTTGATAAGTCATTAATTTTTATATCATATTTTAAATCTACACTTTTTTTGAAAATAGATAAATCACCTGATATATTTATTTTAGAGTTATCATTTATTGACGCATCAAAATTTAAATAATTTGAAGTTAATATAAAGTTATTTACTTTTAATTTGACATTGTTTTGGTCTAGATTAACTTTTTCTTCGATATAAGATGAAACTATATTGTTCCCAAATCTTGTAAATAACAATCCATAAATTGCTCCTAAAAGTAGAATAATTAGTAAACTAATAGATAAAAATATTTTTTTCATTTGTAACCTTTTTCAATAATTATGCTCATTTTATCAAACTTTGGTAAATAAAAAGAAAATGGAAGTTTTTAGCTTTATTTTATTTTTATTTGTATATAATCATCGCCAACAAAGTGTTAAGTAGGGATACGCAAGCCGAACGGACTTTGAAACTAATAAAATATAAGGATCTAGAATGAAAAAAATCGTTCTTTTAATGTTAGCTATTGCTGCTGTTGCATTCGCTGCTGATGGTGAAGTTGCTAACCAAACTTTAAAAGCTTACTCTGTAGTAGCTGCTGGAATTGGATTAGGTCTTGCTGCACTTGGTGGTGCTATTGGTATGGGTAATACTGCTGCTGCAACTATTGCTGGTACTGCTAGAAACCCAGGTTTAGGTGGAAAATTAATGACAACTATGTTTATTGCATTAGCGATGATCGAAGCTCAAGTTATTTATGCACTTGTTGTTGCAATGATTGCATTATATGCAAATCCATTTTTAGGGTAATCTTTAAATCTACAGATTTAATAAATACTTCAAAAGGTCAAGAAGTTTTATCTTCTTGACCTTTTTTTTAATTTTATGCGGTTATGGTGGAACGGTAGACACGCTACCTTGAGGTGGTAGTGCCCTATGGGTGTGCGAGTTCAAATCTCGCTAACCGCACCACATTAAAATCTTTTAAGTTTTCTTTTATTAATTTATACCTATTTCACATTGTAAAAAAAATTTAATCTTCTACTTTTCTACTAATAAATCAGCTTTTGTTTTAAGAGTTTTTTTGTATAAAAACTTTTTTTCTCTTTGGGTAAACCTTTCTTCTTTTTTAAGTTCTTCTAGCTGCTTTGATTCTATTTTTTTCTCTTTTTTTAGATTCTTTTCTTCAATATTCTCTTCTTTTTTAAACATTGTCAAAATAAGATAAATTGAAAAAACTATATTAAAAATAATTATCAACCATTTTGAGATAAGTGCAATTTCTAAGTAATCTAATTTATCTTTTAATTTTAAATATTCAACAACATCACCATAAATTGCATTTGCAAAAAAAGCAATTATCAAAAGTAAAACTATTAAAATTACCCTTCTTCTAAATTTAAATAAATAATACCAAAAAAGTGCAGATTTAACTTGTTTAAACATTTCAAAACTCTATATAAAAAAATTAAGCCCAAGAGCTGCAAGTGCTACTACAAGGGATTTTGTTTTTAAATCATCAACTATTTTTCGCTCTTCATCTGCAATTATAATTTCTAGTTGCTCATCACTATAATCGTCAAATGTTTTGTAATTTTCAACAAGTCTAGCTTTTGTAGCTAATATAGCTTTTTCTCGGATTTTTAAATTTATTGCATCTTTTATTTGTTGACTCTTAATTTTTGGGTAATCAAAAGCTTTAGTAGCATTTTCACTTGCTAAATTTAATAATTTATTTGAGTTTTCTTTTAACTTATCTTTAATTCCCATAATATATTCCATTAATTTTTTATTTATTATAACATCAATAAATCAATAAAATTATAACTAAAGTTTATATCTATTTTATAGAATATATTCCCATCTAGGATATGAAGCAGTAATATTTTTCATATCATCAATTTTAAATACATTAATAATTCTAAATCTACCACTTGATAAAAATGCTTTTATTTTCATTTTAATTCCTAACTTTTTCTACTTTAAATTATATGCAATTACAAATAATAATCAACTTAAAAATATATATAATTATATATTATAAATTAATTTATGATATACTTTTGCATATTATTTGGTGGAGAAAGATGGAAAAAGAAAGTTTTAAACAACTATTGAAAAAGGCTGATTTTAATAAACGAACATTTTCGCAATATTTAGGTTTAAAATATCAAAGTGTAAATTCATGGGGAAATAATGGACGAAATGTTCCATATTGGGTTGAGTCATGGTTAAACCTTTATATCGATAATAAAAGATGTAAACAGATAAAAGAGCTACTAAAAGATAGTGGAGTTTGCCAGTAAAAAGCCTTATTTAAGCAGATTATACATAAAATGCTTAACTGTTATTATATTAGGTATTTTATATATTTTTTCAAATTTATGCCTAAATAGTAAAAAATAAATTTATAAATTAATTAATAGGAATTATTATGCAAGCATTTTTAGAAGAAGCGAAAAGATCTAGCCGAACTATTGCAAACCTAAGTACTGCTGTTAAAAATAAAGTTTTAAATGAGATGGCTGATGCCTTAATGAATCATTGTGATTTTATTATTTCTCATAATGAAAAAGATATGATTGATGCAAGAGTTAATAACTTAAGTGAAGCACTACAAGACAGACTACTTTTAACAGGACCTAGAGTTAAAGAAATGTCAGATGCAATTAGACAAATAGCATCACAAAATGAACCTGTGGGAAGAATCCTTGATGGTTGGGTTACGGAATCTGGATTAAATATTCAAAAAGTTTCAATTCCAATAGGTGTAATTGGTATTATTTATGAAAGCAGACCAAATGTTACAAGTGATACAGCGGCACTTTGTTTCAAAAGTGGAAATGTATGTGTTTTAAAAGGTGGAAAAGAAGCTGAGCATTCAAATAAAGCAATAGCTGTTGTTTTAAGAGAAGTTTTAGCAAAAAATAAACTTCCAGAACAAGCCATTTCACTATTACCTGATTCAAGTAGAGAAGGTGTAGCAACACTTATAAAACAAAATAAATATGTTGATTTAATCGTTCCAAGAGGTGGAGAAGCACTTATTAAATTTGTAAGTGAAAACTCTTCAATTCCAGTTATCAAACACGATAAAGGTATTTGTCATATTTATGTAGATAAAGACGCAGCACCTGCGAAAATTATAGATATTGCTATAAATGCCAAATGTCAAAGACCAAGTGCTTGTAACTCTATGGAAACTCTTTTAGTGCATGAAGATATTGCACCATATATACTAACCGGACTTGAAGATGCATTTGCAGAACATGGAACAGTTTTAAAAGGTTGTAGTGAAACTCTAAAATATATAAGAGCAATTCCAGTAACACTTGAAGATTATGATACTGAATATTTAGCTAATATTTTAAACATTAAACTTGTAAAAAATGTTGATGAAGCAATTATTCATATCCAAAGACATGGGTCTGGTCACTCAGAAGCCATTTTAAGTGAAAATTACTCAACTGTAAATAAATTTTTAGCTGAAGTTGATGCTGCATGTGTTTATGCAAATGCAAGTACAAGATTTACAGATGGAGGAGCTTTTGGTTTAGGTGCTGAAGTTGGGATATCGACAAATAAACTTCATTCAAGAGGACCAATGGGAATAAATGACTTAACAACATTTAAATACAAGATCTATGGACAAGGTCAAATTAGATAATCTCAAAATTAGGAAATAAAGAAAATATGAAGAAAATATCATTAACTCTAGCAAGTCTAGTCGCAGTTGTACTTTTTTGGTACATTTTAGGAGCAGGATTTGTTTTAAAAGATAATTCAAATACTTTTACAAAACTTCAGTGTGTATCATACGCTCCTTTTGGAAAAAATGATTCACCTTTTATGATGGACAAAGGTTTAGTAATTTCTGAAGATTTAGTAAGAAAAGATTTACAATTACTTGCAAAATATACTGATTGTATTAGAACTTATTCAACTGTTGGTTTAGAAATGATTCCTAAAATTGCTAGGGAAAACAATCTAAAAATGCTTATGGGTGCATGGGTAAATGGCGATGAAAAACCAACAAGATTAGAAATCAATACTTTAATCAAACTTGCAACTGAAAATAAAGATATTGTAAAAGCTGTTATTGTTGGAAATGAAGCTTTATTAAGAGGTGATTTATCTGATATAAAACTTTATGAATATATAAAAGAAGTAAAAGCAGCTCTTCCATATACTCAAGTTACTTATGCTGATGTTTGGGAATACTGGCTTAAATATCCAAAAATCAAAGAAGTTACAGATTTCGTAACTATTCATATTTTACCTTATTGGGAAGATGATACTATGAATATAGAAAAAGCGATAGCACATCTTGCCGAAAAAAGAACCGAAGTTGAACATGAATTAAAAACTTCAAATATTTTAATTGGTGAAACAGGATGGCCATCTGAGGGAAGAATGAGAGAAGATGCACTTCCTAGTAAAACTAATCAAGCTATTTTTGTAAGAGAATTTGTAAAATTAGCTCAAGAGAAAAACTGGAATTACAATATTATTGAAGCTTTTGATCAACCTTGGAAAAGAGTAAGTGAAGGTGCTGTTGGAGGATTTTGGGGATTATTTGATAAAGATAGACTTGACAAAAATGTTTTTACAGGAGATGTTTCTGATTTTCCAAACTATAAATATTTAGGTTTTGGTTCTTTATTACTTATTTTTGTTTTTTCATTTTTATTAAAAAATTCAAATATTTCTACAAAAAGAGTCGTTTTATTTAGTTTTATAAATACAATTTTTGCAATTTTATATATGCTTCAAATGGAGCAATTTAATATTACAGTTAGATCAAATGGAGAAGTTGTTTGGGCAACATTGGTTTTATTAACGCATCTTGCTATTTATTATTTTGTACTTTTAAATATTGCAAAAGAGTCTAAGCCTAAAATTGTAGGTATTAGAGAAATATTAACAAACAAAGTATTTAACACAGATACTTTACCAATGGTATTATTTTATTCTTCATTTATTTTTGTATTAATTTCAACAATAATCCTTGCATTTGAAGGAAGATATAGAAATTTTGAAATATATATTTTCGCTATTTCAGCTATTTCTTTCGTTTTACTTTATGGTGGAAGATTTGTAAATATGGAATTTAAAGCATTTGAAAAACTATCATTTATAGTTCTTTTAATAACTTCTATAATTTCATTTTACAATGAAGGTTCTTTAAATGTTTTCTCTGATATCTGGATTATTATTGCTTTAATTTTTACTTATATTTTATTTAAAGGAAGTAAAAATAGTTCATTTACTGAATTAAAAAATATTATTAAATATATTGCTATATTCTTTATTTTTTCAGTTTCTCTAAGATATGGAATTATTGCAGATAAAAATATTATTGCTCAATGTCATTTAAATAATGATACTTTACTTTGTGGATTTAAAAACCAAGTAGGATATTTAGGATATATTGGAGTATTTGGAATTATTGCAATGTGTATTGCTATTCTTTCTTTATTCATAAATAATAAGAAGTTTATCTTAGTCTCACTATTTGCTTCTGTTTTCTCTATTATGATGTTTAATACTTATGTAGGTTCTATTGCATTTATTTTAACTATCATTGTTTTATGTAAAGAAAAAAACCTAAAAGTTTTAAACTCTTAGGTTATAAATTGTACTAAATTTATATTTTAAAATATAGATTTAGTACGAAAAATTAAAATTTACTTTAACTCTTTTCTCTTAGTTATCTTGCTCATGAGAAATTTCACCCTCAGGACCAATATTTAGTACATCATCAACTGCTTTTACAGGGAAAGATGGCAACTTAAATTTATCATCTTTAATATCTACATTAAATACAGCTAATTTAGCTTCTTGAATTTGAACAAGACCTAAAGATTTACTAATAAATTTTAATGGAACAGTATTATAAATCCAAATTTTATCTTCACCTAATTGCCAAATATCACATTTATATCCTAAGATTGACTCTGTTCCAACTCTTTTAGCTCCCATTGAAATCAATGTATCACTATCTTTTAAATTTAATAATGGATTTTCTTCTTCTATTACCATTTCTTGTTGATAAATAATTTTTTCATTAAAATCAACATTGTATTTTTTATTCCCAACTATTTTTGTAATACTATGTTCTTCTTCCTCTTCACCATTTGCAGCTTGAACTATTTTTTCTTCAGATAATTCAACTTCACCAAAATTCTTAAAGTATAACTTACTACTTCCACTTAATGAAGCTTTATTTCCCATTACTTCACCAGAACCTGCAATTGCATACTCTACAATAGCTGATTTTACATCATATCTATTTGTTTGTGCAAATAAACTAGCCATTCCAAACAACAAAAATCCAAAGATATATTTTGATTTTCCCACTTTTTAATCCTTCATTAAATTGAGCGAATTATACAGCTTATCTAATTAATCTTTCAAAATAAATACCACCAAATGAACACCTTTTTTACATATTATAAAAAAAACAAAAGGAGTTTTATATGTCTTATTCTAAAAAAAGATATTTTGTCTACTTTTCATTAACACTATTTATAATGTTAATTCCATTTATAACAATAAATAATAATCATATATTGTTATTGTCTTTTGATAAATTACAATTTCATTTTGTAGGCAGTGTGTATAGTGTTAGTGAACTTTATGTTATGCCATTTTTACTTATGTTTTTATTCATAGGAATTTTTGCTCTAACTTCAATGTTCGGAAGAATTTGGTGTGGTTGGAGCTGTCCTCAAACTATTTTTAGAGTTATTTATAGAGATTTGATTGAAAGTACAATTCTTGATTTAAGAAGAATTAAAAACAAACAAAAAGAAATTGACTATAATAAAAAAGCTAATCAAATAAAAAAATATATTGCTGTTAGTTTATGGTTTGTAATTACTTTAATAATATCTTCTAATTTTATGCTTTATTTTATTCCACCTGAAGATTTTTTTGTTTATATTCAAAATCCAGCTGAACATAGTTTCATGATTATTTTCATATTATCAATTGCCCTATTTTTAGTATATGACATAGTTTTTATGAAAGAAAACTTTTGTGTTTATATTTGTCCATATTCAAGAATTCAATCTGTTTTATATGATGATAATACAAAACAAGTGAGTTATGATTATAACAGAGGTGGAAAAGTTTATGAGAACAATATTAAATCAATCTTTAAAGTAAAAGATTGGAGTAAAAATGAAGAGTGTACAACATGTGAGCTTTGCGTAAAAGTTTGCCCTACTCATATTGATATTAGAAAAGGTTTACAAGTTGAGTGTATAAATTGCCTTGAATGTAGTGATGCATGCGCAACGGTAATGGGAAAACTAAATAAAGAATCTTTAATAAATTGGGGAAGTACAAACAAAGTAATTAACAAAAAAAATGTATCAATTTTTACTAAAAAAAATACAACATATTTTGTATCACTATTTTTATGTATATTCTTAGCATTTTATTTCTCCCTAGAAAAAGAGAACTTTTTAGTAAATGTAAATAAAACAACAGAACTTTATAGTATTAAAGAAAATGACGTTATCTCAAATAATTATATTCTTACTATTCACAATACTCAAGATAAAGATTATACTTTTGATATTAGATTAGTTGATAATAAAAACTTTAGAATAAAAAGATTTGATAGTTTTGATTTAAAAGCAGCAGAAAAAACTAAAAAAATTCTTATTTTAGAAACTACAGAAGATTTTAAAAAGTTAAAAAATAAACCATCAAATATTTCAATAGAAATCTTTACAAAAGAAAATGAAAAAATAAAAGTAAAAAGACAAATTGCTTTTTTCTATCCAAAGAACTAAAAAGTTTTTTCAATAAAGAGGGAAAAGAGAACTCCCTCTTTTTGATTTTCAACTAAAATTTTTCCAGAAAAACTCTCTTCAATTATCATTTTTGATAAATAAAGTCCAATTCCCGTTCCTTCTTCTTTTGTAGAAAAATATGGTTCAAAAATCTTTTTTAGATTTTTTGGTTTTATTCCACTCGCATTATCTTCTAAAGAAATTATTACCTCAGCATTATTTGAAAAAATATTAATTCTTATTTTAGGATTATTTTTATTTTTTAATGCATCAATAGAGTTTGAAATAATTGCTATTAAAACTTGAGAAAGTTCGCTCTTTACACCAAATATTTTAATATCTTCAAAGGTTTCAAAGCTTATTTCCAAATCAATATTATGAGTTTTTAAATCTGCACTTAATATTGTAATTGAATTATTTATGGCATCTTTTACCATAAAAATCTCTTTTTCCTTTGATTTTGTATAGAACTCTTTAAAATCATCTATTGTTTTTGATAAAAATAGAACTTGAGAATTTAACTGTCCTACTTTTTTATCAAAATATATTTCATCTAAGTTTTTATTTTCAAATTTCTTTTTTAAATTCATCAATATATATGAAATATTATTCAAAGGTTGTCTAAATTGGTGAGTTATATTGGCTATCATTTCTCCTGATTTTACAAACTTTGATTGTTGTATTACCATTTTTTCAAAATTCTGATTTTTATTTTTTAAATCATTATATTTATATGCGATGGAAATTGTAAAAAGCATAGCTTCCATTGCAAAAACCAATAAAACTAAATCAAAATATCCATTTTGATTATAAAAAGCCTTAAAATTAAAAACAAAAAGTAAAATACAAAAAATTGACCAACCAATAACATAAATAAGCGTTGGTTTAAAACCTTCTTTTAAATTAAAAATAATCGAAATAAATAAAATTCCATAAATAATAGTATAAGGTAAATATTCAAATAACATATAATGATAAAAAGCCGTTAAAATAACTATATTTAATAATAAAGTATTAATTATCAACTCTTTATAGTTTGTAATTTTTGGAAAAAATCTACCCTCATAATAATTTATAGCAAACAACATGGCACTTAAACTCGCAATTACTAAAGCTAGTTCTTGGATAAAATGATTTATTTCAAAAAGTTTGCTATAACTTACAATATAAATCAAAGAAAAAATCTGCATAAAACAGTAACTTATATAAAATATTTCTTTTGAATAGATATATCTAATAAAAGTATATAAAATACTCATTATTAAAATTCCAAAAGTAATTCCATAAAATAGAACTAAATTTATATCAAACATCTATTTTATAACCACTATTTGTAAGATTTAAAATCAAATCTTTTGAAATTTTTATTTTGATATTTTTAACTAATGTTTTTAAAGCATCTTTTGTCATAACACTATCGCTCCAAACATAATTTTCAATCTCTTCATAACTTACATATCTATTTTTATTTTTTATAAGTAATTCTAAAAATAAAATTTCTTTTGTTCTTAATTTTATAATTTCTTCATTTATCAATAAATTTTTATTGAAAATATCAAAATATGAGTTTTCATCCAATTTTATAATATTTGATTCATTATTTTGTAAACTATTAACACATAAAAACAAAGCTTCTTCAAACTCTTTTTCACATACAGGCTTTACTAAATATTTAACCAATCCTAACTCTATTGCTTTTAATAAATAATCTTTATCACAAAAAGCTGTGATAATTATAATTTGAGTTTTCTTATCTTTTTGTCTAATTCTTTTTACAAATTCTAAACCATTTAATTTAGGCATTTGAATATCTGTGATTATAATATCTGGTTGATATTTTTCATATAATTGCAATGCTTTGATTGCATCACTTGCTTCATAAATTTGCTCAAAGAAATTTTGCAAATACTCAATACCATTTTCTCTTGCAATCTCATCATCTTCAACATACAAAACTCTTATATTTTTATTGATATTTTTTAACATTCAAGATTATATCTTATATATTATTATGAGTTAGATGGAATTATTATTTTAAATTTTGCACCAATATATGTCTTACCTAAATGTTTTATTTCACTATTCTCAACAGTTAAATATCCATTAAAAATTTCCGATATTATTTGATATGACATATATAAAGAGACTCCCGTTCCTACTGATTTGTATTTAGTTGTAAAATATAATTTAAATATTTTTTCTAAATTTGATTTTTCAATTCCACCACCATTATCAGTTATCTCAATAATAAAATTATCTTTTATTATTCCTGTTTTAATAAAAATTATCTTATTTTTTATATTATTTGTTTCAAATATATCTCTTGAATTATTCAAAAAATTAATTAACACTTGAATTAATTGTTGCTCAAATCCATAAATACTAAATTCTTCTATATCTTGTTTTATTATAATATCTTTGTTCATAAATTGAGGATTTATGATTTTAAAACATTTATTTATACAATCCCCTATCAAAAAATCTACTTTTAAAGTAGTAGGATTATAAAAATCTCTAAAATCTTCAATTGTTTGAGATAGATAATTAGCATTTTTTACAATACCATCAAGCATTTCTATTTCTTTTGATTTATTATCAATACCAATTTCTTTTTGTATTTTTATTCCACTAGCAGTAGTTGTAATCACACTTAATGGTTGTCTCCATTGATGAGAAATATTGTATAGAAGTTCACCAATAGTTGCTAATTTTGATTGCTGAAAAAGCATAAAATCTCTTTTCTTATTTTCTTCAATATCTTCTAATATTTTATTTTGATATTTAATAAATGATTCTTTCAAAAGATTTGTTATTTTATAGGAAAAGTACAATGATATTAAAATAAGTATTATAGATAATAAAATAACTTCTTTGAAATATTTCTCAAATAATTCATAATTATTTTTATATAAGAATAGTGAACAAATAATATAAATTGCAATTATCATAAAAAGAGGCATAAATTTTATAAATAATAAAATTTTTCTTTCATTTAAATTCATTAAAACCCTTGAAGTTCCCTATCGGGAGTAACTAAAAAATTATAGCTTATCTATACTTCTTAAAAACTTACACTTATAGGGAATAATTATAATGTTAAGATATCTTGATATTGAAGAAAAAGATTTTAATACTGTATACAATCAAATAACAGAAAATATAAAAAAGATGAGAAAAGAAAGAAACATAACTCAAGAAGAATTAGCTCTAAATATCGGTCATTCTTCTGCAAGTATGATTTCAAAAATTGAAGCTGGATTAGAAAATAAACATTACAATATTAAACAATTATTTTTAATATCAAAAGTTTTAGAAGTTCCACTATCAAAATTATTTGAAGGAATTGATTAATATTCTTAATTTAACAATATTTAGAATTATGATAAAATTCCACCATGAGAGAATATAAAACACAAACAAAAGAGATAATTATAACTACAACATTTTCAACTCCTATTGGTGAAATGTTTGCTGCTGCTTCAAAAAAAGGTTTAGTCTTACTTTATTTTTTTACACCTTATGATATTGAAGCAAATATTGATAAATTAAAAAAAACATTAAATGCTGATGTAATTCCTGGAAATAGTGAAATATTTGATGCCTTAAAAACTCAACTAAATGAATATTTTAATAAAAAAAGAACAACTTTTGAAATTCCTTTACAATTAGTTGGAACACCTTTTCAAATAAAAGCATGGAAAGAGTTGCTAAATATTCCTTATGGGAAAACAATTAGTTACAAAGAACAAGCAACAAAAATAGAAAATGAAAAAGCATTTAGGGCCGTAGCAAATGCCAATGGACAAAATATGATAGCAATACTCGTGCCTTGTCATAGAGTAATCGCAAATAATGGAAAACTGAGTGGTTACACTGGTGGTGTTGAGAAAAAAGAATTTTTATTAAAGTTAGAAAAGAATGATAAGTAAAACTATTTTTAGGCAATATGATATTAGAGGTATTATAAATGATGATTTAAACTCTTTAAATTCTAAATTAATTGGATATTTTTTAGGTTTAACAATAAAAGAAAAAATAGAAAACTCTCCATATATAATAGTAGGTTATGATATACGAACTCACTCAAATATGCTATTTGAAGCTTTAATCTCAGGATTAAATCAATCTGGCTGTAATGTCTTAAATATTGGACTTGTAGCAACAGGAGTAAACTATTTTGCAGCATATCAAGAGTACAAAATAAATAATCAAACAATAAAACCAAATGCTTCTGTGATGATAACTGGAAGCCACAACGCAAAAAAATATAATGGTTTTAAAATTACTATAAATAATGAACCATTTTTTGGGGATGAGCTATTAGCTTTATATTATAAAATTTTGAAAAATCAAAATATAAAAATTAATGATAATTTTGATTTTATAGAAATTGATGCAAAAAGTTTATATGTAGATTATATGATAAATCAATTTTCTCACCTAAAAGATTTTAAAATTCCATTTGCAGTTGATTGTGGAAATGGTGTTGCAAATACAGTTTTATGTGAAATATTAGATAAATTAAATCTAAATTACCAAGGGTTACACTTAACTCCAGATGGGGAATTTCCAAATCATCATCCAGACCCAACGAATGAAAAAAACCTAGTAGATTTAAAAACTCTTATAAAAGACGACTGTAATTTAGGATTTGCTTATGATGGAGACGCTGATAGAATTGCTGTTTTAACTCAAAAATATAATATAAAAGGGGATATGTTAGCCCTACTTTTTTCAAAAACTATGAAAAATCCAGTGATTATTGGAGAAGTTACATATTCACAAAATATTTTTGATGAACTAAATCATAAAACAAAAATAATTATGGATAAAACAGGTTATTCAAATTTAAGATTAAAACTAAAAGAATTAAATGCTGATTTAGCAGCTGAAGTTTCAGGACATATCTTTTTTAATGATAGATATTATGGTTTTGATGATGCTATTTATGCAACTTTTAGAGTAATAGAGCTTTTGTACAAAGGTATAGATTTAGATTCTGAATTGGATAAACTTCCAAAAGTTTACACAAGTGAAAATATAGAGATTGAAGTTACTGAAAAAAATAAATTTTTAATCATAAAAAAAATAGAAGAAAAATTAAATCAAATTCAAAGAGGTTTTCCAATAATCAAAGATATTCTAAAAATAGATGGGCTTAGAATAAATTTTGAGTATGGTTGGGCATTAATTCGTGCATCAAATACAAATGCATTAATAATGACTAAATATGAAGCCACAAGTTATGCAACGGCAATGAGTTATAAAAATGCAGTTGAAAATATTATAAATGAGGTAATAAGTGAAATTAATAGCATTACAAATTAAAACAACATCAAATTTTCAAGAAAATCTGACTCACTTAAAAGATTTAATAAATTTATGTGAAGTGAAGTCTCTTATATTAGCACCTGAACTAGCTCTGAGCGGATTTTCTTATGATAGGATGGAAGAAGCTGCACAATTCAGCCAAAAAGCCATAGAAGAGATAAAAGAGTTAAGTAAAGATAAAACTATCGCTTTAACATTTATTACAAAAAAAGAAAATAAATTTTTCAACACTTTATATATATTTCATAATCTTCAAATCATTCACACTCAATCAAAAGTAAAACTTTTCCCACTTGGAAATGAACTTGAATATTTTAGCTCGGGCAATGTTGATAATATAAAAATCATAGAAATAAATGGTTTAAAAATAGCTACATTAATCTGTTTTGAACTAAGATTCCCACAACTTTGGGAAAAAATAAAAGGTGCTGATATTATTTTAAATCCAGCAATGTGGGGATTAAAAAGAAAAGACCACTATGAATCAATCTCAAAAGCCCTTGCACTTGTAAATCAATGTTTTGTAATTGCTTGTAATAGTGCAGATGAAAACATGGGAAAAGGAAGTGCAATTATAAATCCATTTGGAATTGTAAAAAAAGATGACTCAAAAGAGATTATTGAAGATATTTTTGATAAAAATGAAATAAAAAAAGTAAGAGCTTATATAAATATTGGGTTAGATATATAATTTTTTATAGATTAGAGATTATTTCTCTAATCTACTTTTAGTGAATTTCTTATTTCTTCTAAACTCACTCCATTTTGTTTAGCTAATAATGCTAATTTTGTAATTCTTTTTATATGTGTTGGAATCACTTTATATGTTGTAAAAGTAGTAGCTTTTACACCTATTTCTTCTGCGAATTTTCCTTGAGAAGAAAAACCTATTTCTTTAATTATTTTTTTAAATTCTTTTTTTTCCAATGTCTTTTTTTCATGTTAAATTTTTTTGGAATTATAATGATTGAAAGCTAAATAATATATTAATTAGCTCCCTAAAACAAGCAAATCATAGCAATATTTGACAATTAGTCTCTTTTAAAGTATACTTCCCAGCTTTATTTAAGAAAAAACAAAGGAGAAGACAATGAGATTAAAAGTTATTTTAATTACTCTATTATTAATATCTAATGTTTTTGCATCAGATTTTGACATTAATAACCTAACACCACAAGAGATAAAAACGCTAAAAGAGATAAAAGCACATGGTAAAGAAAACGGTTTAAGTTACTCTTTAATGGCAATTGCAATTAAAGAATCTGGATTGGGTAAATACCTAGTAAATGTAGATACAAAAGATTATGGTTTATATCAAGCCAATATAAAAACTGTTATTAACAGAGAAAATGCACCTGATACTTCATGGAATAGAAATGTTTTTGCAATGAAATTAATTTCAGATTTTCAATTTGCAACAAAAAATGCAATAGAAGAACTTAGCTACTGGCAAAAAGTCCACAATAATAATTGGTCGAAAGTTTGGAGTAGTTACAATGGTGGTTGGAGATACAACAGCGATGCTGCAAAACAATATTCAAAAGATATAGCTACAATTATACGAGAACTTAAAAAAGTTGATGTATGATATTTTTTAACTAGGATTTTCCTAGTTATTTCTTCTTTCCCTTTTATTTATATTCTTTATTCAATCCATAAAATCATAAAAAACCAATTTATTTAAATTATTCACAAATTTGATAATCATTCTTAATATTAAATTAAGATTTCTTAATGTATTATTTCAATAATGATTATCAATATAAAGGATTTGAAATGAATAATTGTTTTGAAACAAAAAATAAAAATGACTTAGTAAAACCAACCGGTTGTACTTGTTAAAAAAAGGATTTAAAATGAGTATATTAATAATTGGCGGAGATCAAATATCACAAATATCTTCTATGTTAGAAAATTTGGGTGCAAAAACTATAAATCATTGGGATGCAAGAAAAAAATCTTCAGCACCAAAGAAAAAAGTTCCTCAAGATACTGATTGTATTTTAATGATTACGTCATTTTTAAATCATAATACAATGCTTAAATATAAAAATGAAGCAAAAAAGAAAAATATCCCGTTTATCTGTACTAAAAGATCTATTTCTTGCGTATATGAAGAATATGTAAAAATAATGGGCATAAAAGATTGTTCAAATTGTTATGCAAACTGTACTGGAAACTTATAATGTTAAGCAATAACTTCATAGGTTTTTATGAAACAAAAGAGTATCTACCAAAGGATTTTGACGAATTTAATTCTGTCATTAGATTACGACAACTATTTTTAAGTTTAAGTAATAATATTCTTAAATGTACTTGTAATTTTACAAAATATGAACAAGTAAAATTTGCAAAATACTCTTTGAAAGATGCATTTTCTAATAAAATAGCAAATCTAATGCCTTTTAATTTTGTCAAAGCACCTAAAAAACAAAATCTACATAATTTCAAATTATGTGTACATTCAACAAAAATTATTAATAATTATTTAAATCCAAATAATAAAAATCTTTTATTATTTTCAAATAAAAATTTACTTCCTGTTGCAAAACTTATATCACAGTGTTTTATAAATAATAAAATGCAACTACTTATTGATAAACATTTACTATTTCATGAATTTGTTTTAAAAAAAATAAGAAAACTTCATAGAGATAAAACTGTTATAGATTTAGGCGATTCTATTTGTATAAAATCTGAAGATTTCATAGGATTAAAAATATATACTTCATGGAAAGATATTGAAGTTAAAAAACCTAATATCAAAGATGAATTAGAAGATGCTATAAAATCTATAAAAAAAGGTGAATATTTTCAAATATATCTAGCTTATCCAAAAAATAGTGAGTTTACTAAACAAATTCCTGTTTTTGTAGATGAATTAAAAAATAAAGAGTACCAAATTAAAGCAATTCCTTACTCTTTTCGCTCTATTATAAAAAAATAAAAACAATTAGGAGAATAATAAAATGTCAACAGCAATATTTTATGCAAGTAGCACAGGAAATTCAGATGAAGTAGCAAGTAAAATTTCATCAGCATTGGGAGAAATAGAAGTATTTAATTTAGCAAATACAAAAGTTGATAAAATTAATGGATATGATAAAGTTATTTTAGGTGGTTCAACATGGGGAGATGGAGAATTAAATGATGATTGGGAAGATGCTTGGGTAGATTTTTGTAAATTAGATTTATCGAATAAAACTATTGCTCTTTTTGGTTTAGGAGATCAAGAAAGTTATAGTGATGAATTTTGTAGTGCTTTAGGTGAAATATACAAACAAGTAGTTGCATTAGGAGCTAAAGTTATTGGATTTACTTCAACTGAGGGTTACCATTATGATGCTTCAAAAGCTCAAATTGACAATAATTTTGTTGGATTAGTTATTGATGAAGATAATCAAAGTGAATTAACAGATAAAAGAATTGAAGATTGGGTTCAAAATATAAAAGAAGATATTTTATAATGTAAAAGAGATAAATTAAGATTAAATCTTAATTTATCCTTGACAAGTTTCGCAAGTTCCATATAGTTGCATAGAATGACTAACTATTTTAAATCTATTTTTTTTAGCAATTTTATCTTGTCTTTTTTCAATTTCATCATCCATAAATTCAATAATTTTCCCACAATTTGTGCAAATTAAATGATCATGATGAGATTTCGAATTACTTTCATATTTCTTACCATCTGTACCAAAAGTAATAGATGTAATCAAATCCACTTCTTCTAAAAAACTAAGCGCTCTATAAACAGTAGCTATCCCAATATTTGAGTCAGAATATCTCTTTTTAATCTCATTATATACTTCTTCTGCAGTTAAATGTTCTTTTGCATGTAATAAAATACTAAGAACTATCTCCCTTTGTTCAGTATATTTTAATCCTTTTTGTTTAACAATTTTTTTTAATTCTTCAATAATTTTTTCGTTATCATTTTCACTTAACATTAAAATACACCCTTAAAATTTTATAAAAACTAGTATATCTAAAGTTAACAAAAATTTACAAATATACTTTCTTGATAAGTATCAAAAAGAAGAAAGGTTAATTAGATTATAATAACGGTTATTACTCTTATCAAGGCTCATTTATGACGTTAAATCAACTTAAAATTAATGAAAGTGCCATAATCACGGCTATAAATTGTGATGAAATTCTAAAAGACAGACTTTACTCTTTTGGAATAAGTAAAGGCATTAAAGTAACTATTATCGAGTTTACGTTAACTAAAAGTACAATAGAAATAAAAGTAAATCAATCTAAAATAGCTTTAAGATTGAATGAAGCTGCAAAAATAGAGGTTAAACGTGATTAAAAATACTATTAAAATAGCTTTAGTAGGTCAACCAAATGTTGGTAAGTCTATGCTTATCAATTCAATTTCAAATGCAAGACTAAAAGTTGGAAATTTTTCAGGAGTAACTGTTTCAAAAGAACAAGTATTCTTTGATTATAAAAACTTTCATATTGAAATTGTTGATCTTCCTGGTGCTTATTCTTTAAATGATTATACTATTGAAGAAAAAGTTACAAAAGATTTTTTGAATAATGAAAAATATGACATCATCTTAAATGTTCTTGATTCAACAAATTTACAAAGGAATCTTCTTTTAACAGCAGAACTTTTAACTTTAGATAAAAAAATGATAATTGCTTTAAATATGAGCGATGAAGCAGAAAAAGAATCTATTTTAATAGATGAAATACAATTAAGTAAAATTCTTGGTAAACCTTGTATAAAAACAAGTGCTGCAAAAAAAACTGGTGTAACTAAATTATTAGATGAAATACTTTTAAAATTTCAAAGTCAAAAAGTTCCAAGTAAATTTTTCTTTTCAAATGTAATAGAAGAAGAGATTGAAAATATTTCAAGAGTTTTAGAAGAAAATAAATATGAAACAACTGAAACATATAGACAAATTTCTTTAGGTCTTTTAAAAGAGAATAAAAATATTTATAAACAATTTCATGATGAGCCAATTTGGATAAAAATTCAACCTATCTTAACAGAAGCATTTGAACATTTATTTATACATTTTAATTCAAAAAATATCAAAGATATTTTTAATGAAGAGAGATTTGCTTTTGCAAAAGGTGCAGTAATAGAAACTGTTAAACAAAAAAATACAAATACAACTACTTTAACAGAAAGATTTGATGCTATTTTAATTCATAAATTTTTTGGATTACCAATTTTTCTATTTTTTATGTGGGGTTTATTTCAATTAACTTTTACCATTGGAAATATACCTATGGATATAATTGATTCATTTTTTACAGCAATTATAGATAATACAAAAGAGTTTCTAGGAGATAATGAATTTTCATCAATAATCGCAGATGGAGCAATTTCAGGAGTTGGTTCAGTAGTTTTATTTTTGCCAAACATTGTAATACTCTTTTTTGGAATAGCACTTCTTGAAACAACAGGATATATGAGTAGAGTAGCTTTTTTATTAGATGGTTTTTTTCATAAATTTGGTTTACATGGAAAATCTTTTATTCCTTTAGTAACTGGGTTTGGATGTTCTGTTCCTGCATATATGGCAGCAAGAACTTTAAAAAATGAAAGAGATAGACTTTTAACTCTATTTATTATTGGATTTATGTCTTGTGGTGCAAGATTACCAATATATGTACTTTTTGTTGGAGCCTTTTTTTCTGAAAGTAATGCAGGAAATATTTTATTTTTAATATATGTATCAGGAGCAATTTTTGGATTAATTGCAGCAAAGGTTTTAAAAATTGTTGTATTTAAAAGTGAAGATGAACCTTTTGTTATGGAAATGCCAAAATACAGATTGCCTTCATTTAGACTAATTTATCATACAGTTTCAAATCAAGCAAAAATGTATCTAAAAAAAGCAGGAACATATATATTAGCAGCTTCATTATTAATTTGGTTTGCAAGTAATTATCCAAAACATTTAGACATTGAACACTCATATAATGAAAAAATAGAATTGACAATGAACACTGATGAAAAAACTACTCTAAAAAATGAACTATCTCAATATAATTTAGAACATTCTTATTTAGGATATATTGGTAAATATTCAGAACCATTATTCCAACCTTTAGGTTTTGATTGGAAAATGACTATTGCACTAGAAACAGGTTTAGCTGCAAAAGAAATAGTAATTTCAACACTTTCAATTTTATATGGTCTAGGAAGTGAAAATGATGAATCATCATCAAGTTTAATGGAAAAAATTAAAAATAATATCACAATTGAATCTGCAATATCTTTTATAGTTTTTGTTATGATTTACCTGCCTTGTTTAGCTGCATCAATGGTTTTTGTAAGAGAAGCTGGGAACTGGAAATATCTAGCTTATTTATTTATTTTCACAACAATAAGTGCTTGGTTATTATCTTTCTTTGCTTACAATATATCAAAAATAATAGTAACATAAAATCTAAAAAGGAACTCTTTGAAATATAATTTCAAAGAGTTTCAATAAATCAAATTATCGTCTGATTATCACTAGTAAATTAAATGTAAAAATAGAAATCAAGTGGTGCTCACAATCGGAGTTGAACCGATAACCTCTTCCTTACCATGGAATTGCTCTACCATTGGAGCTATGCA
>JAQVLW010000008.1 GCA_028703945.1 Aliarcobacter sp.
GAAAAGGATTCAAGAAATTATAAAAAATATACAAAAATACTTGCAAAACATATTAAATCTTATACAATGAGAAAAAGAGTGAATTCTCACATAAAAACAATAGAAAGTATTGAAAAAATTGAACAAGAAACAAAAAAAGAGTTTTAAATTGGAAAAATATTACAATTTGTAATAAAAATCTTTACTTCTAAAAAAACCTGCTAAAATTCCCACATAAAATAAGAAGAAACCAACATAGGAAATAACATGGATGACAATCAAAGAAAATCATTAGACTTAGCAATAAAACAAATAGACAAAACTTTTGGTAAAGGTACACTAATCAGATTAGGAGACAAAGTTGTAGCTCCAATGGAGACTATAAGTACAGGTTCTTTAGGACTAGATTTAGCACTTGGTGTTGGTGGATTACCAAGAGGAAGAGTTATTGAAATTTATGGACCTGAATCTTCAGGTAAAACAACGCTTACCCTTCATGCAATTGCAGAAGCTCAAAAAGCTGGCGGAGTTTGTGCATTTATTGATGCGGAACATGCTTTAGATGTTGGTTATGCAAAAAATCTAGGTGTTGATACTGATAACTTACTTGTTTCTCAACCAGATTTTGGTGAGCAAGCTTTAGAAATACTTGAAACTGTAATTAGAAGTGGAGCTGTTGATTTAGTTGTAATTGACTCAGTTGCAGCTTTAACTCCAAAAGTTGAAATTGATGGTGATATGGATGATCAACAAGTTGGTGTTCAAGCAAGACTTATGTCAAAAGCATTAAGAAAAATTACTGGGTTATTAAATAAAATGAACTGTACAGTAATCTTCATTAACCAAATAAGAATGAAAATTGGAATGACAGGTTATGGAAGTCCTGAAACAACAACTGGAGGAAATGCACTTAAATTCTATTCATCAGTAAGACTTGATATTAGAAGAATTGCAACACTTAAACAAGGTGAAAATTCAATCGGAAATAGAGTAAAAGTTAAAGTTGTAAAAAATAAAGTTGCTGCTCCATTTAAATTAGCAGAGTTTGATATTATGTTTGGAGAGGGTATCTCTAAAACTGGTGAATTAGTTGATTATGGTGTTAAACTTGACATCGTTGATAAAGCTGGTGCTTGGTTCTCTTATGGAGATTCAAAAATTGGACAAGGAAGAGAAAATTCAAAAGTATTTTTAAGAGAAAATCCAGAAATTGCAAAAGAAATTGAGAAAAAGATCCTTGATTCTATGGGAATTAATGATGCTTTAATTACTAGCAGTTCAGATGAAGTTGAAGATGCTTCTGAATTAGACGAATAAAAACTTTTACCAAAAGGAATTTTTCCCTTTGGTTAAAATCCCTACAATTTAACTACTCAAACAAAACTACAAAAGCAAACAACAAATTTATTTTAGCTATAATCAATACAAATTATGAAAATAGGAGACCTAAGTGGTATTTATTGACAATGTATACGCTGATGAAGTATTAGATTCAAGAGGAAATCCAACTGTAAGAGCAACAGTTATATTAAGTGATGGTACAAAAGGTAGCGCAATAGTACCAAGTGGTGCTAGTACAGGGAAAAGAGAAGCTTTAGAACTAAGAGATGGTGATAATAGATTCTTAGGAAAAGGCGTTTTAAAAGCTGTTGAAAATGTAAATACAACAATTGCAAATGAATTAATAGGTTTAAGTCCATTTAATCAAGCAGAAATTGATGCTACAATGAAAGATATTGATGGAACACATAATTATGCTAAGCTTGGTGCAAACGCAGTTTTAGGTGTTTCAATGGCAACTGCACGAGCAGCTGCTGAGTCTTTAAAAATTCCATTATATAGATATTTAGGTGGAGCAAATGCAATGACTATGCCTGTTCCTATGTTTAATATTATAAATGGGGGAGAACATGCAAATAACTCTGTTGATTTCCAAGAGTATATGATTATGCCTGTTGGTTTTGAAAACTTCAACGAAGGTTTAAGAGCTGTTTCTGAGATTTATCAACACTTAAAAAAAGTTATTGATTCTATGGGTGAATCTACAGCTGTTGGTGATGAGGGAGGATTTGCTCCAAACTTAAAATCAAATGAAGAACCAATCACTGTAATTATGACTGCAATTGAAAATGCTGGTTATAAAGCTGGTGAACAAATCGCAATCGCACTTGATGTTGCTGCATCTGAACTTATCAATGAAAAAAGTCTTTATGTATTAAAATCAGAAAATAGAGAACTAACTTCTGCTGAATTAGTTGCTTATTATGCTGATTTATGTGCGAAATATCCAATCGTTTCTATTGAAGATGGATTAAGTGAAGATGACTGGGATGGATGGAAAATTCTAACTGATGCTTTAGGAGATAAAGTTCAATTAGTTGGGGATGATTTATTTGTTACTAATGCTTCAATTTTAGCTGAAGGAATTAAAAAAGGGATTGCAAACTCAATTTTAATTAAACCAAATCAAATTGGAACAGTTAGTGAAACTATGCAAACAATTAGACTTGCTCAAAGAAACAATTATAATTGTGTAATGTCGCACAGGTCAGGTGAAAGTGAAGATGCGTTTATCGCTGATTTTGCTGTTGCTCTAAATTGTGGACAAATAAAAACTGGTTCAACTGCAAGAAGTGATAGAATTGCTAAATATAATAGACTTCTTGAAATTGGTGCAGAAATCGGTTATAGTGAATATTTAGGGAAAGAACCTTTTAAAAAATAGTAATGATTGATGAAGCAAAAAATGCGTGTATATAATAAATTTATAGTATTTGTTCTATTTTCTTTAGCACTTACCATTTATCTTTCATATCACGCAACAAATGTTCTTTTTGGAGATAACTCTTTACAAGTTTATAATTCTTTAAAAAATAAAAAAGAGTATCTCGAAGAAGAGATTTTAAGATTGCAAAAAGAAAATGCTTACTTACAAAAAGAGTATTTTGAATTAAAAAACTTGGAGCCAGAAGAATGAAAACTTTATTTTTATTTACACTAACTGTTATTTTAGCCTTAAACCTAAATGCAAGAGAAAATCCATTTGAGCCAACCGATGTTTTCGAAGACGAAGTTGGAAAAATTGTACAAATGGATGAAAATTCAGTAAAAAAATCTATGGAAGAGACTCCATATATTAAAGAAATGCAAGAAAAGATGTCAAATGTGACAGGTCAAAATAAAAATAAAGTTGAAGAAAATATAAATAAAGCTATGCCAGTAACTGAGCAAAAAGCTTATTCAAAAAAAGAAGTTGATAGTTTAATTCAAAAAACTCAAAAACAAACCGAACAAAAAGCAAAAGAAATAGCTAAAAAAGAAGTTCAAAAAACAACTGAACCAACTCAAGTGGTTTATGTAAAACCAAGAAGTGATGTAGCTGATGATGAAGCTTTATTAACTAAAACTATCTTGCCATACCTAAAAGTTGAATATAACGATAATAAATTTATTATTCATTCGGAGCATAAAGTTTCAAAAAAGTTTTCTGTTGATAAGGAAAATAAGATTATTATTGATTATAAAGGTTTAGTTGAATTTAATACAAAAAATGACTCTTTAGAATCTCAAAGTTTTAAAAAGATTGCTGTTGGAAATCATAAAAAAGAGGGATATTATAGAATCGCTATTGAATTAATTGATAAACCTTCAAAATTTGGAGTAGACTATAAAGACGATATAATTACTATTACCAAAAAAAATTAAAAAAGAGTAGATAAAAATCTAGCTCTTTTTTTAATTTAATAATTCTTTCTTTTCATCAGGCATTACATGAAAATTCTTAGCTATTTTATAACCAAAAGACTCAAGTGCTTCAACATCATCTTTTGGAGTTTTTCCACTAGTTGTTAAATAATCACCAATAACAAAAGCATTCGCACCTCTTTTAAAGATTTCATATTGTTCATCACCAAACATTAACTCTCTTCCTCCTGCAACCATAATTTTATGTGCATTTGGAATCATTTTTCGTGCTAATGTAATTAAATCAAAAGCTTCTTCTCGAGTAATTGTATTTTTAACAATTGGTAAAGCTTCATTTGGGTGAAAAAAGTTTAAAGGTACATTCATAGGATCCAATGAATTAATAGCTTCAATCATAGAAATTCTATCTTCTTGTGTTTCTCCCATTCCAAAGATACCACCACAAACAAGTTTTAAACCAGCTTCTTTTACATTTAGACATGTTTGGTATCTTTCATCCCACGAGTGCGTAGTACAAATTGTTGGGTAAAAATCTCTTGATGTTTCTAAGTTATGATTATAATTATCTACACCTGCTGCTTTTAACTCTTTTAATTGCTCAACAGAGGCTGTTCCATTACATGCGATTAATCTAAGACCTAAATTTGCTTTTTTAATGGCTCTTGCAGCTTCTGCTATAAACTTAGTTTTCTTTTCAGTTAATCCAAGTCCTGCTGTTACCAAACAAAATCCAACAGCACCATTTGCTCTTGCAATTGTGGCTTCCTTTATTATTTGTTCTATACTTTTTAATGTATATCTTTGAATGTCAGCTTTGTATCTTACACTTTGTGTACAGAACTTGCAATCTTCATTACATGTACCACTTTCAACATTGCAAATAGCACATAAGAATATTTCTTCATTATTATCGTTCATATTTTTTCTCTTCTTTTGTAAAATTTATTTCATTAATATTTTTAAAATAACGCGAGATTATATACTCATTTTCTTTAATCTCTAGTTGTACACATTCAATCAAAGGCTTTTCTCTTGCACAAACTTCACCTGGATTTATATAAAGTGTGTTATTTTTATAATCACATTCAAAGATGTGTGTATGTCCAAAAATTACCACATCACTATCAGGAGTTAAGTAATAGGGTAAATGCATTAGTTTAAAAGTTGTATCTTTTATTTTAAAATAATAAGGTTCTTGTTTAATATTGTAAGTTGAAGTTAAATCTAACAAATATCTATCATTATTGCCAAAAACAGCAATATATTTTAATTCTGATTCTTCTAAAAGTTTGAGATTTTTTTCAACGCATAAATCACCTGCATGAACTAAATAATCACTTTTTATTTCTTTTAAAAAATCAATAACTTCTTTTGTATAGTCACTTTTTAGGTGACTATCCGATAAAATGCCGATTTTCATAATTATTTGTCAGCACTCTTTTTTGTAGTAGTTTTTTTAGCCGTTGTTTTCTTAACTGTTGGTGCTTTTTTTGCAGTTGTTTTTCTTGCTGTTGTTCTTGATGATTTAGGAGATTTTGCATCTTTTTCAATAATTTCTAAACATTGTTCCAAAGTTAAATCATTTGCTTCTGTTCCTTTTGGAATCTTAAAGTTTTTTCTTCCTTGTTTAATATATGGTCCATATTGACCTATTAGAACTTGAATTTTTTCTTTATCAAATGATTTTATTGTAGATTTTTCTTTTGCTTCATCTAATTCTTTTATTATTTCTAATGCTCTATTTAATTCAACAGTATATGGATCATCAGTTTTTAGTGAATAATACTTTGTTTTGATTTGTAAATATGGACCAAATCTTCCAATATTTGCTTTGATTTCATCACCATTTTTATCAATTCCCACAACCCTTGGAAGTGTAAATAAAAACATTGCTTCTTCAAATGTGATTGAATCCATATTTAAATGATCAGGAATTGCTACAAATTTTGGTTTTTCTTCATCATCTTTTGTTCCAATTTGAATAAATGGACCAAATCTTCCTACTCTTGCGCTTACTGGTTTTCCTGATTTTGGATCAATTCCTATTTCTCGCACTTGTAAATAATCTTCTTTATTTACACTTGTCTCTTTTTCATCAATAATTTTTTTAAAATTACCATAAAAATCTCTCATAACTTGTTCCCAAGCAATTTTACCCTCAGCAATTTCATCGAACTCTTCTTCAATTTTTGCAGTAAATCCTAAATCAACAATATATGAGAAATGGTCAACTAAAAAACTATTTACAACTTCACCAGTTGGTGTTGGAATTAATTTTTTATCTTCTGTTTTACTCACATATTCTCTAGCTTGAATAGTTGAAATTGTTGGAGCATAAGTTGAAGGACGTCCTATTCCCTCACTTTCAAGTTTTTTTACAAGTGAAGCTTCCGTATAACGAGCAGGTGGTTTTGTAAAATTTTGTTCACATTCAAGATTTTCTAACTCTAAAACTGTTCCTACTTCTACATTTGGTAAGATTTTTTCAGTGCTATCAAGGGCAGATTCTGGATTATCACTACCTTCTGTGTACGCTTTCATGAATCCAGCAAAGATAATTCTTTGACCTTTTACTTGAAATTCAAACTCTTTATTTTTCCCTGCTTCAATTTTATAAGTTGTATTTGCTATTTTTGCTTGTGCCATTTGAGTAGCTAATGTTCTTTTCCAAATTAAACTATAAAGTTTGTATTGAATATTTTCCACATAAGACTTAATCATACTTGGTCTTAAAGCTAAATCTACAGGTCTTATTGCTTCATGGGCTTCTTGTGCACCTTTTGCTTTTGATTTATAAACTCGTGGAGTTTTTAAAGAGTATTCTTTCCCATATTCTTCATCAATTACAGCTTTTGCAGCACTTGTAGCAACCGTTGAAAGGTTTAATGAGTCAGTTCTCATATAAGTAATTAAACCGCCTGTATGTCCTGGAATATTACCTACATTCCCTTCATAAAGTTGTTGAGCAATAATCATTGTTTGTTTAACTGAAAGTCCTAGTTTTCTACTTGCTTCTTGTTGTAAAGTAGATGTTGTAAATGGAGCTGCGGGATTTCTTGTGCTATCTTTTTCTTCAATATCAGTTAATTTATATATACCTTGATTTAAAGAGTCTTCAATTTTTAATGCTTGTTCTTCATTTTCAACTTTTGAAGTTTTACCATTTATTTTTGCTAACTCAGCTTTTAACTCTGGATTTATAAAATCAGCTTTTACTCTCCAATACTCTTCTGGAATAAAAGCTCTGATTTCATTTTCTCTATCAACTATGATTCTAACTGCAACAGATTGAACTCGACCTGCGCTTAAACCATATCTTACTTTTTTCCATAAAAGTGGTGAAAGTTCATATCCTACGGCTCTATCTAAAATTCTTCTTGCTTGTTGAGCATCAACTAAATTCTGATCTACATCTCTTGGATGTGCAAGAGCAGCTAAAATTGCATCTTTTGTAATTTCGTGAAATACAATTCTTTTAATAGGATTTTTTTCGATTTTTAGTGCAGGAATTAAATGCCAAGCAATAGCTTCCCCTTCCCTATCCTCATCGGCCGCGAGGTAAATTGTTGTATCTTTATTAATATGTTTTCTTAAATCACTTATTACTTTTTTCTTATCTGTTGATACTAAATATTTTGGTTTAAAGTTATCATCTGGATCAAACCCTAATTGAGATTTTGGTAAGTCTCTTACATGCCCCATTGAGGCCATTACTGTATAATCACTACCTAAAAATTTCGATATTGTTTTCGCTTTTGCTGGGGACTCCACTATTACTAAATTCTTCACTAAAAAACCTTCATTATTTTTAAAGTTTGCATTCTAACATAAATAAATTAATTTTACTTGTAAATTATAATCTCTTCTTCTATATCTATACTAAACTCTTCTTTTATTTTTTTCTTCGCCAAATCAATCAAATATATCGCATCTTCGAAAGTTCCAGCACCATTATTTACTAAAAAATTTGCATGTTGTTCTGAGAAACTCATATCCCCTTGCCTCAGACCTTTTAATTCGACTGACTCTATCAATCTTCCTGCAAAATCATCTTTTGGATTTTTAAAACAAGAACCTGCACTTGGAACATGGGGTTGATTATCTCTCATTTTATTGAATTCTTTTAGTTTTTCTTTACAAAAACCAGATTCAATATTAAAAACAACTTCATAAATAATCGTATCTATTTTTGTTTCTCTATAAGAAAAATTCACATCTTCTTTTTTTATATAACCATCTTTTGTTTTTATACTATTTATATAATTAAACATTTCCCAAGATTTAAGTCCCGCATTCATTTTAACTAAACCACCCAAATTTCCAGGTAGTTTTGCTAAAAATTCTAAATTTGCAATATCATTATTTCTAGTATATGTAAGAAGTTTGCCTGAAGTTGTTGAACATCCAACAAAAAGAAGATTTCCTTCTTGTTTTATATAGTCAAACTTTTCTCCTAAAATCGCAAATTTTTTATTTGTATTTGGAGATATTAAAAGGTTATTAGCACGACCTATAATTTGATACTCACTATAATCGCCTATTTCATTTATTTCTAAAACTTCTAAAACTGGTCCAATTTTTATTGAAGAATATTTTTTAAAATCTATTGTTTTTCTATTATTTTGCATTAATTATCTTGCTCTTAACTCTTCATATTCACTTGGAATTAAAAAATCTTGTGATTTTATAAGATTCTCATAAAAACCATTTTTATACCCTAGTTCATATAATTTATCCAAAGCTTTATATTGTAAATCGCTCATTTTTACAGAATTATCATTTGCATATAAATCTAAATATTTATCTAATGTTTTGGCATCAACTCTAATTAAACCTTTTTCTATTAACATCGGAGCTAAAACTTTTCTATTTTTATTTGCAACTTCAACTGCTTTAATTAAAGTATTTTCATAATTTATAGCATCAGACAGAGGAAGAGATCGTCTTAAACACATTCCACCGAGTGGTAATGGTAAATCTCCACCACTTAATTTAACCCAAATATCCCACATTTCACGTTCTACTTCTAACTCTTGATTATATGTCAAAATTGATTCATGAATTAAAACACCCGCATCGACTGTTCCATTTAAAACTGCTTCTTCAATTTCTAGGAAATTTAGATAAGTTATTCTTGCGTTTGGATATGCGATTTTGAATAAAAGAGCATTAGTTGTAAATTCCCCACTAAGAGCTACTTTAAAGTTTTTCTTTAAAGTAGCTCCTTTTTTCTTTATAAGTTTTGGACCATATCCTTCACCAAAAGATACAGCTGTCTTTAATAAGGCATAATCATCTTTTACAAAAGGATACAATGCAAATGAAATAGCACAAATATCATATTCACCTTTTAATGTTGCTTGATTTAAACTCTCTATATCATCTGCAATATTTTCAAATTTTGCATTTGTTGGAGTAACCCAACCAAACTTAATAGCATAATACATAAATATATCATCAGCATCTGGTGAATGAGCAACACTTATAGTTTTCAATTTTTTATCCTTGACTTTTTTCTTGGGGGGATTGTAACAAGTTATGGTTTATTTTTTGGTTATAGTGGATTTTATTACAATGAATTCTAACCATTTTTGATTAATGATTAGAATTCTTATTAACTAAAATCCCGAGTTTGAAACTAATGTAGAAATTATATTTAAAAGTGGGTCTATTAATAAAACTGCAATTATTGTTAAAAAAACTGCAAATCCAACGATTGATTTTGTTGGAGTTGTTGCATTTTGCATAAATTCAGTATTTGCACCTTGTTCAACATCTCTTAAAAACATATAAGAAATTGGTCTTAAATAATAATATGCAGCAATTACAGAATTTAATACCATTATAATCGCTAAAGCAATATGTCCTGAATTAACTGCACTTGATATTAAATACATTTTTCCCCAAAATAACGCAAAAGGAGGAAGCCCTGATAATGCAAATAAAAATAAAGCTAAAATTGAAGCAGTAAATGGTGAAATTTGAGCAAGTCCTGAGAATTTAACAAAAGTATATGGAGATTCATAATCTTTAAACTCTTTTCCTCTATTAAGCCATAACATACCAAAAGCACCAAAATTTGTAATTGTAAATAAAATCCAATATAAAAAAAGTGCATTTGTTGCTTGTTGCGTTCCAATCGCAATTGCTGCCATTGCCATACCCGCATTTGAAATTGATGAATAAGCAAGCATTCTTTTAATATCTTTTTGTTGTAATGCAATTAAATTAGGAATTGTCATTGTTAAAATTACTGTTACATAAAGTATAGTTTGAATTATAATATCATTTGCATGAATAAAGATTTCAAAAAATCTCAAGGCTACAACAAATCCAGCAATTTTTGGTACAACTGATATAAATCCAGCTAAGGCAGAAGTTGATCCTTGATAAACATCAGGAACCCAAACATGATATGGAAATAAAGATAATTTAAATCCAATAGCTGCAAACATAAATGCAAAACCAACCAATACTAAAATATAATTAGAATAATTTTCCATTGATAGAAAACCATCTTGAGTCAAAACTTGAGCCATTTGAGCTAATTCCACTGTTCCCGTAATTGCATAAAAAATCATTGAACCAAAGACAAAGAATGCAGCAGCTAATGCACCCATTGTAAAATATTTAACTGCCGCTTCTATTGATACCATTCTATTATGCATTGCAATTAATGTATATAAAGCAAGGGAAGATGTTTCAAGCCCTACAAAAATTAAAATCAGAGAATCTGAACTAACCATAAATTGGAATCCAGCAACTGCAAATAAATATAATGCAAAATATTCAGCATATCTGAATTCTTGAAGTCTTAATTTTGATAATCCTAATAAAATAAATAATATTGAACCTCCAATGATTATACATTGAGATAAAACAGCTATTCCATCAACTAACATCAAATCAAATAAACCTCTTGGTTCTCCATTAAAAGATAAAAGAGTAAACAAATCAAAAATCAAAAATAAAACAACTAAAATTACATAAAGTGATTTATGTTTATTTTTATTAAATATATCTGTTAATAAAATTCCTAAAGCCCCAATTATTGCAATTGATATCGGTGCTATTGTTCCTAAATTTAAACTATCTAAACTTATATTTATAGGTTCAAGCATTAGTTAACCTCCCCAATAGAGTTTAAAGCTCTTATTTTTTCTTTTGAATTATTATTAACTGCTTTTATTTCCATTACTTTTGTTAGTTGAGTAACCGTTGTATTTAAAGGATCCAATACTACTTTTGGATAAATACCAAGAGCTATAATTAAAATTACCAATGCCCCAAGTGCTATTAACTCTCTTCCTAAAATATCTTTCATACTTTTATTTTCTTCTTTTACTAAGTTTCCAAAAAAAGTTCTTTTATACATTGCTAACATATAAACTGCACTTAAAACAATCGTTAAAGAACCAATAAATGCCAAAATTGGTGAATATTTAAAGAATCCTAATAATGATAAAAATTCACCAATAAATCCAATAGTTAAAGGTAAGCCAATAGAAGCCATTAAAACTATTCCATAAACTAGGGCAAACATTGGCATATTATGGGCTAATCCACCAAACTCTTTTATCATTTTTGTTTTTCTTCTATCATATAACACTCCAACACACATGAAAAGTGCTCCTGAAACAATTCCATGTCCTATCATTAAATAAACAGCACCTGAAATTCCTTCAACATTTAAAGCAAATACTCCAAGAGTAATAACTCCCATATGAGAAATTGAAGAATATGCAATCATTTGTTTCATATCTTCTTGCGCATAAGCAATCATTGCCGTATAAATAATTGCAATTAATCCTAAAGTTGCCATAAATCCAGCGAAATAAACACTTGCATCTGGAAACAATGGAAGTGAAAATCTAATAAATCCATAAGTTTCCATTTTTAGTAATACTGCTGCTAAAATAATAGAACCAATTGTTGGTGCTTGACCATGAGCTAATGGTAACCATGTATGAAATGGAAACATTGGAACTTTTACAGCAAATGCCATAAAAAATGCAATAAATAACCAAAGTTGCAAATCAAAAGGGAGAATTAAACTATTCCAATCAAGGAAACTAAAACTCCAAACTCCTGTTGCTTCATGAAAAATATATCCAAAATACAAAATCCCAACAAGCATTATTAATGAACCTGTGAATGTATATAAGAAGTATTTAATTGCTGCATAAAATCTTTTTTCTGCACCCCAAAATCCAATAATATAAAACATTGGAATAAGTGTAAATTCCCAAAATACATAAAATAAGATTAAATCTAAAGATACAAAAACCCCTACCATTGTCATTTCTAAAAACAACATTGTAATAATCAAGTTTTTTACACCTTTTTTTTCTGTTAAACCTATAACTGCAATCATTGTCATAAAAGCAATCATAACTATTAAAAATAGACTTATTCCATCTACTCCTACTAAATAATTAATTCCATAAGTACTAATAAGTGGAAGACTTTGAACAAACTGCATTCCTGCAACACTTGGGTCAAAATAGTACCAAAGTAATAATGATAAAATAAATTCAACAACAGTTACAACAACTCCGTATTGTCTCATAGAATCTTTATCTATTAAAAAACCAACAGTCGCTGCTGCTGCTGGAAAAAATATCAACATTGATAAAATGTGTTCCATTTGCATAACCCCTTAAAGTACTGATAAAACTAAGGCAAAAACTAATCCTAAGATTAATCCAACTGCCATAAGTCTTAAAGATGATGATAAATTTCCAGTTTGAATTGGTCTTGCTTTTACACCTAATTTATTAATAAAGTGAGCTAAACTGTCAACTGTTGTATCAATTAATTTTATTTCAATTGTTTTCCATGCCCAAACAGAAATTGCATAATATGGTTTTGAAATAATATTTTCATAAATTTTCGGAATAAAATATTGGTTAATTAGCAATTTATAGATTGCTGTATTTTCCCAAGATTTACTAAACCCATCTTTCTTATATTTAAACACTGCAAGTAAAATTCCACCAATTGCCATAGCACTCGTAGCTAAAATCAATATCCAAGTTGTTGAATGTTTAATATTATTAGCTTCCCAAGTTGGAAGAGCTTTAGTAACAAACTCTATAAATGAGTGCTCAAACCAACCAGCAATTACTGCTAATACGGCAAGGGGAATCATTGCTGCAATTACAAAATTTTTAGCTTCATGTGGGTGAAACTCTTCATTTGAATAATTTTGAGTTCCAAAGAAAATTTTCATTACAAGTCTAAATGAATAAAAGGCTGTTAATCCAGCTGTTATCCATAATATTGTCCATAAAACAATAGCATCTGCATTAAATGCTACTTCAAGTATTTTATCTTTTGAGAAAAATCCAGCAAATGGAAATATTCCTGCAAGTGCCAAGGAAGCAATAGTCATAATAATTGAAGTTCCTTTCATTTTATTATGAAGACCACCCATTTTTCTAATATCTAATTCATCATCCATTGCATGCATAACATTTCCAGCACCCAAGAATAATACAGATTTAAAAAAGGCATGGGCAGCTAGGTGAAATAAAGCTACCCAATAAGCTCCTAGACCCGCTGCTACAAACATATATCCTAATTGTGATAGTGTTGAATAAGCAATAATTCTTTTCATATCATTATTTACTAGTGCCATTGAAGCTGCAAAAATTGCCACAAATGCTCCTAAAATTGCAATCGCATATCCAACTTCAGGAACAAGAGTATAAAGTTCATTTGCTCTTACGACTAAATAAACTCCAGCTGTTACCATTGTTGCTGCGTGAATTAGCGCTGAAACAGGTGTTGGTCCTTCCATTGCATCTGCAAGCCATGTATGAAGTGGAAATTGTGCTGATTTTCCCATTGCTCCTAAAAATAATAAACCTGCAATCCAAATTAGAGTACTATTTTCTAAAGTAGAGATTTGTGCAAATACAATATCATATTGTAAACTTCCAATATTCCAATATATTAGGAACATCCCAAGAAGTAAACCTAAATCTCCAACTCTATTCATAATAAAAGCTTCATTTGCAGCCCATGATGCCGATTCTTTGTGATACCAAAAACCAATCAATAACCATGAACAAACTCCAACACCTTCCCAGCCTATAAATAAAACAGCGAAGTTATCACTCATTACAAGAACTAACATTGAAAATACAAAAGCTGAAAGATAAGAAAAATATCTATTAAAACCCTTGTCATGTTCCATATAACCAATAGAATGAATATGAACCATAGTAGATACAACCGTAACAACACTCATCATCACAACACTAACTTGATCAACCACAAATCCAAAAGGAATATCTAAATTCCCGATTACAATCCAATCAAATAAATTTACATGAAAAGTAGTATCTGTTGTGTAAATAAAATACAAAAGATTCAAAGATGCATACATTGAAACAGCTAACATAAAAGATGTAAATAATCCAGTAAATAAAGTCTTTTTTTGCATTGAAAATAGCGCAGAAATAAGAGAGCCTACAAGTGGGGCAAAAAGTGCAATATATATATATTTTTCCATGCTTACCCTTTCATCCTAGCAATATCATCTAAATTCATAGAACCTGTTCTTTTGTACCATAAGATAAGTAATCCAAGCCCGATTGCTACTTCACTTGCAGCAACTGCAATAATAAAAAATGCAAACATTTGTCCTGTTAAATCTCCATGAAATTTTGAAATAGCTGCAAATCCAACATTTACGGCATTAAGCATAATTTCTGTTGAGAAAAATAACATTAATACATTTTTTCTTCTAATTACTCCTATTAAACCAATACAAAATAGAATTGTTGAAAGTATTAAATAAGCATTAAGAGTCATTTAATCTCCTTTTGAGATGCTTTCTCAAGTCTGATTTTTTCATCTATTTCTTCTTCTTTCATTTCTGAATATGATTCATTCATTTTTTTACCTGCAAGTACGATTCCACCAATCATTGCAACAAGAAGCATAATAGCTGCTAATTCAAAAGCTACTAAATATTTTGTAAATAATACAATTCCAACATCAGCAGAATTCCCATATTCAGGATGTATTGGATAATCAACTTTAAGATTTTGTCCAATAACTGGAGCAATTAATACAACAACTACAATTAATGCAATAATTCCTGAAAGTAAAAATACTAATCTTGGATTTCTTATTTTCTCTTTTACTTCTGATAATGAGTCAAAGAACATCATCCCAAAGGCATATAAAGCCATAACAGCCCCCGTATAAACAACTATTTGAACGGCACCTAAAAAGTCTGCATTTAATAAAAAGAAAAATGCAGATATAAAAATCATTCCAGCAGCAAGTGAACTTAATGCATATAAAGCATTATTTGTTAAAACTGTAATACTAAACATACTAATTGTTAACACGGAAAATATTATAAAAGCTATAATTTCAAACATTTAGACTCCTCTTAGTATGATAATGGTGTTTTTTTAATTTTTTTATCTGCATCAGGTGACACCGAACCATATCCTTCAAATTCAAGTTGTGCACCCAAACCATTTATTGATGTTAAAATATCTTCTTTAAGTGAAAAATGTGCTCTTTGTTCACTTGAATTTTCATATCTTCCACCATGAACGATTGCAAGTTCAGGACAAACCTCAGCACAATATCCACAGAAAATACATCTTCCCATGTTTATCGTATATTGCATTACCTCTTTTCTTGAATTTTCATCAATTCTTGTTTCCATTCTAATACAATTTGCAATACAAATCTTTTCGCAAAGTCCACAACCAATACATCTTTCTTCACCTGATTCTAAAAGCCTAAGAAGTTTATGTACAGCTCTATATCTTGGACCTATTGGTAATTTTTCTTTTGGATATTGAACTGTTGCCATTTCACCTTTGAATAATGCCCGATACATTATTCCAAAAGTGATTCTCATACCAACAAAAAGTTCACCTTTTATAGAACGCACTAATACTTGCTTTAACATATCCCATGAAGTTTTAGGATAATCATCCTCTTGAACTGTGATATATCTATCTGATATATTTCTATTTTTAAACTCTTTTAGTTCCATCATTAACTCCTAAAACATCATCACAAAACCAGTAACTAAAATATTTAGTACTGCAAGTGGCATTAATATTTTCCAACATAACCACATTAATTGATCAGGTCTAATATGAGGCCAAGAAGCTCTTGTCCATAAAAAGATAAAAATCAAAAACATAACTTTTAATACAATTGCCAATCCACCTGGGATAAACCATAAATCATTAAATCCACCTAAAAATATAAGCGTAATTAAAAATGAAATTGTAAAAAGGTTCGCATACTCTCCAATAAAAAACATCCCCCATCTCATACCTGAATACTCAGTTGCATAACCAGCAACTAATTCAGCTTCGTGCTCAAGTAAGTCAAATGGTGTTCTATTTGTCTCTGCAAATCCAGCAATTGTAAATAAAATAAAAGCTAATGGTTGAGACCAAATAATCCAGTCACTAACTCCCCCTGATTGATAGTTATTAATATCAATTAAAGATAAACTTCCAACCATCATAAGTGGAGCTAAAAGTGAAAGTCCTGATACAACTTCATAAGATAAAAGTTGAATTGCAGTTCTTGCACCCCCAAGTAATGCCCATTTATTAGCACTACTCATACCACCTAGTAATGGTCCATAAAGTCCAACAGCGCCCACAGACATTACAAATAAAACACCCACATTAATATCAGAAATAATTGGTCTAACTGTATATCCAAACATTTCAAATTCTGGGAAGAATGGAACTGCACTCATTGCAATAAATGCAGTTGCAGCGGTAATTAAAGGTGCCACCATAAAAATTGGTTTATTTGCGTTTGCAGGAATAAAATCTTCTTTACAAAATAGTTTGATTCCATCTGCTGCTATTTGTAATAATCCATAAGGTCCAACATTTGTAGGTCCTAATCTTCGTTGCATAAATGCTAAAACTTTTCTTTCAATATAAGTTGTAAATCCAGCAAGTGCTGAGAAAACTGATAAAACAACAACTACTTTGATTACTGTTTCTAATATGATACTTGTTTCCATACTATGCCTTTACTACTTTTGCTTTATTAAATCTGTAACTATTAAATAAAACATTTGATGCACTGTTTTTCATAAATGTTGATACATAAGGAATATTTCCATCAATTTGAATATCAACAAAAGCATTTAATACTAACTCTTGATTATTTGCATTTACTTTTACTTTATCACCCTCAGATAATTCAAGTTTTTCAAACATAGCTTTTGAGAAGAAAACTCCATCTTGTAAATTTTCTTTAAATTCATGGCTAATTGCTGTAAATTCATTAAATTGATTAATTGGATTTGCCTTATAAATCAAAATCTCATCATTTGATAAAGTGATTTTCTCTACATCAATTTGTTTTGTTGTATCTTGAGTTAAAGTATCATTTGAAGTTAATTCATAACCTCTATATTCAACTTGGTCATTTCCAAATTTGTTTGGTAAATCATCAAAAGCAAGAGCTTTATAACCTTTTTCAAGAGGAAGTTTTGCTGTATATTCAATTGTATATTCAACATCTTCATTTAAAAGTTCATTTGCAATTTCATTTAATGTATAACCATTAAAGCCTATTGCTGCATTTGTAGGGATTACTTTTTTATCAATATTTGTAAAAGTTCCCTCTTGTTGATTAAGTGAGGGAATATCTAAATCTCCATCACCTAAAGCTGAAAGTTCAAAATCTGCTTTTACGTTATAACCAACGCTAAATCCTGATTCTTCTTTTGATAATGTACAGATTTGTGCAACCCCTAAAGTATTTGTTTGAGATGGAATAATTACCACATCAAACTCTGTACATTTATCAACTAAACCACAAAGTTTTGCAAGATTTTCAGCATTTGGATGAGTTATTAAATCTTCTCCAACCATTAAAGAGAAAGAGTCTTTTTTTGCTAACATTTCATCAACTAAATCAAGGAATTTTTCATCTTTTCCAAAATCAGCTAAAAATGAAATATATTCATAAGAAACCTCTTTTGAAACATTTTTAGAAACTACTTTTTTAACTTCTTTTTCTTCGCCAGTTGCTTCATCAACTACAATTTCTACAACATTTTCTTTAACAACTTCTGTTAGAGTTTTAACTCTTGTCTCTTTTTTTGAATCTATATAAGCTTGAACTTCAGTTGGTAAATCTTTCGCAAATTTATATAAAATAAAATATAAAATTGACTCTTCAACCATCGCATCATGGTAGATAAACTCTGTAGTTTTACCTTTTTTACCAATTTTTTCCATAATTGGATCTACTATTGGATGAAAATATAAACCACTTCCTTTATTCATTGTAACTGAGTTATTAAAGGCATATCTTGCATTTGGTAAATCAGATTTTAAATATGAACCTACAGAAATTACAAAGTTTGAATTATGTACATCTGATAATTTTGAAGAATAAAGTGATTTTCCAGATGTTTTCGAGTAGTTTCTTAAAAACTCTTGGTATCTTCTTGCATCTTCATTTACAAGATTTGCTCCCATTTTTTGAGCGATTTTTTGTAAAATCAAAGCCTCTTCATTTGTTATGAAAGAATTAAATTTGATATTTTTTGCTTTTTTAAATGCTTCAAGTGCTTTTGCAAAAACATCTTTATCTTTTGATTGAACTTTGTTTTCAAAATCATAGGCAAATCTTCCAGCTCCATTTACAGTTGAAAAATGTGGTTCATTTGTAACTCTATAGATTTTTTTTGTTGCATGTTTATCAATTGATTCATGTTTGATTTCATAATACATAAATGCACAATCTGATGAGTGGGGATTTGCTGCTGGTATTTTTCTAAGTTCCCAAGCATTTGAAGTATATTGAAAATCATGAGAAACTAAAGCTCCAACGGGACATGCTGAAATACACTCCCCACAATTTGTACAGGCATCAGAGTCATAACCAATAAGTGATTTATTAAGTTTATTCCACATAGCATAGGCATCTTTTGGCATTTCATCTTTAAATACTTTATCAATGTTTTCAGAATCTCTTTTTACCGTACTAAGTGCTTTTGAGCCAACCATATCTTCACATACTGTTACACATCTTTCACAAACAATACATAAAGCAGGGTCATAATTCATAACTCCCCAATGCTGAGTTGGTCTGTGAATATCTTTTATACTATAAGATTGAGAATCTACTTTCATATATAAAGAGTAGTTTTGTAATTCACACTCTCCACTTTGGTCACAAACTCCACATTGTAACGGATGGTTTACATCGTAAACTTCCATTATAGCTCTTCGCTCTTTTTCAATGTTTTCTGTAATAGTTGAGATATTCATATCAGCTTTAACTTTTGTATTACAGCCATACACTTGTTTTCCATCAGCTTCAACTAAACACAATCTACAGGCAAGTGTTGGAGAACATCTTGTTAAATAACAAACAGCAGGAACAAATACATTATTTGCCCTTGCTACATTTAAAATAGATTCACCATCTTTGGCTTGAACTTCTTTACCATCAATTGTTAGTGTAATCATATCGCTCATTATGCTTCAACCTTTTCAATCTTTACTTGTCTATATTTATATCCATCAAAAATATTTTCATTATTTTTTGTTTTTAATATTGCAATTGTTCCATGTAAATTTTCATCAATCTTTAATACTCTTTTAATTTTCTCATTCTTTGATATTACAAAAACTTCATTACCGTTTGATACTTTAGAAATATTTGCAAAAGTTTGACTAGCTATCAATTCATCGTTTTTTTCATCTATTAATTTATAAACTAAAGTTCCATTAAATGACTTTAATTCTTCTAATTCTTTTAAATCAAAATTCTTGCAAGAATCTATTTTTTTTGCTAAGTCTTCATTTAAAACAACTAAATTAAAATCTGAATATTTTTTAATTAAAGCAATTAATTGAATAATATTCTCAACTCTTTCATGATTTATTAAATCATCTCCAATAATTAATGTTTTAACTTTAGATTTTTGTGAGTTTTCAAAAGCCTCTTCAAACTCTTCTTCTCCCGCACTACTTTCAGCACTAATATAACCTAAGTCTAAATCATCTAAAAAAGTTTTAGTTTTTTCATCACAATTTGAAGCAAAAGCATTTAGTAATAAACCACAAATTCCTTCTTCACTGCCTACTTCATATTTAATAAGTTGAGAATAAAAAGGCTTTAATTTAGTATTATCAATAGGATGCATATAAACAAACTTTGCACCATTATTTTTAACAGCCCCTAAAATAGAATCGTTTAATTTTTTATCTTCAATAAAAGTAGCAAAAGAGATAATGAAATCACTATTTAAAATTTGTTCCATATTATTCATCTTTTTCGCTCTCTTCAACTATAATTTTTTCTTCAGGTTTTGTTTTTTTTACTACAATTGTCCAATCTACTTCATTAAATTTTAATGAATTCATTAATGTATAACCAGCTTCATAAACTACATCTGCTGATTTTTGAATATGACTAAAATCTCCAATTTCAAACATAATAATTGCTGTCTCATCTTGTGTAATTTGTTTGTCGAGGAGTTCCAACATTCTCGTGTAGAAGTCATCTTTTAAATATCTTAAATCAAATCTTTTCATAATATTTCCTCTACCTATCTATTTCACCAAAAACGATATTTAAGTTACCAATAATTGTAACAACATCCGCTAATTGACATCCAACTAAAAGTTCTTCTAAAAGTGCAGTGTGCTGGAAACTAGGAGTTCGCAGTTTCATTCTATATGCATAAGGACTTCCATCACTTACAACAAAATATCCCAACTCACCTTTTGGAGATTCAGTTGCCACATAAACTTCACCAACAGGTGGTCTCATACCTTGAGTTACTAAAACAAAATGTTGCATTAAAGAGTAGTTTTGAGTCATAATTTGCTCTTTTGGAGCTGAAATATAATTTGGTGCATGAGCCATTAATTGCGTGTCTGATTCTTCATACATAGGAACTAATTGTTTTAAAATTTTTCCAGATTCTCTTATTTCTGCAATACAAATTTTATATCTTCCATAAGAGTCACAAGTATCAGAAACTGGAATATCAAAATCAAGTTCAGGATAAATGCCATAAGGCATCTCTTTTCTTAAATCCCATTTGATTCCACTTCCTCTTAAAACAACACCTGAACATCCCCAACTTTTTGCCATTTCTGGAGTAATAACTCCAACATTCTCAAGTCTCATTTTCCAGATTCTATTTTCTGTTAAAAGCCCTTCATAAGTTTTTAACTCAGTTTCTAATATATCTAAAAATGATAGACAATCTGTTGTCCAATTTTTAGGTAAATCCAAAGGAACTCCACCTATTCTAACAGCACTGTGAGTAAGTCTTGCTCCACAATAGTCCTCAATTAAGTCCATTGCATATTCTCTTTCTCTAAAACAATAAAGAAACATAGACATAGCACCAACATCAAGAGCATGAGTTGCTAACCAAAAAAGATGTGAAGTAATTCTGTTTAATTCTAAAAGCATTGTTCTAATAATTTCAGCTCGTCTTGGAGCTTCTATTCCTAGAAGTTTTTCAATTGCAAGTGCGTATCCATAGTTATTTGAAGTTGCTGCTATATAATCCATTCTATCAGTTGTTGGTAAAAATTCGTTATACATCATATTTTCAGCCATTTTTTCCATACCTCGATGAAGGTATCCAATCATTGGTCTTGATTTTACAACCTCTTCACCTTGAAGTTCTAAGATAAGTCTTAATTGACCATGAGCAGACGGATGTTGTGGTCCAAAGTTTACCATCATGGTATTATCTTCTCGCTCGAAGTGAATATTTTCAAAGAAAGGTTTTAGTCTATTTGATTGTTGCATATTTCTTACCTTCTTCTTTTTAAAACAACTGATTCTTCAGGTTTTAGTTTTTTCATAATTTTTGAAGTATTCTCTTCTTGATAAGAGATATTTGTTTCTGGTTCAAACTCTGAAATATCAGTATCAAATGGAACTTCATGTCCAAGTCTTGCAAATCTTGTTGTATCATATCTATCAATGGCAGCTGGATCTCGCTGCTCTGGTCCAATAATACTTCTAGCTTCTTTTCCAAAAATTTTATCAACTTCATACCACGAAGCAGTCTCATCACCTTGAAGTGGATAAGTTTTTTTCAATGGATGGTCATACCAATCATCAGGCATAATTAATCTTTTTAAATTTGGATGATTTACTACTTTTACACCTAGCATATCATACATTTCTCTCTCTGACCAATTAGCAGATTTAAAAAGAGATGTTACTGATTCTATTGATTCATCTTTTTGTAAAAAACATTTAATTCTTATTCTTTTGTGTTTACTCAAAGATAAAAATTCGTAAAAAATTTCGTAACCATCCCTTGTAGCTAAATAATCAATTGCTGATAATTCCATTAACATGTCATATTCTAATTTTTCTTTTAAAAGCTTAATACATGAAATCAAAAAACTTTTATCAATAATAATTACTAAATGAGTATGTTCAATAAAAGCCTCTTGAACATTAATACTATAATTAATTTCTTCAAAATCTTTAGCAAAAATTTCGTCACTATTTGGATTAAATCTTGGAACTGGAGGAGATACAAAAAATCTATCTGTAAAATAAGCTTGTTTTTGTACACTATCTTTAGGAGTATATTTTCTCATTATACTAACCTCTTTTTCTTTATGCTTCTAAAAATTGATTCTTTTCTTATTTTTTGTTGAAGTGCCATAAGGGCATATTGTAAAGTTTCAGGTCTTGGTGCGCATCCAGGAAGGTAAATATCAACTGGAATAATTCTATCCGCACCTTGAACTGTGGCATAAGTATTAAACATTCCACCTGTATTTGCGCAGCTTCCCATAGAAATTACCCATTTAGGATCTGGCATTTGATCATATAATCTTCTCATAAATTCTGCATGTTTTTTTGTTAGAGTTCCTGCAATTATTAAAACATCAGATTGTCTAGGACTTGCTCTAAAAATTGTACCAAACCTGTCAAAATCATATCGAGATGCACCAGTTGCCATCATCTCAATGGCGCAACAGGCCAAACCATAGGTCATTGGCCATAAAGAGTTAGAACGCCCAAAATTTACTAACTTATCAATAGTTGTTAATTTAACAGCAGCTCCATTATCTTGTAAATAATTTATTTTATGCTGTGCCATTCAAGCGCTCCTTTTCTCCATGCGTATAAAAATCCAATTGCTAAAAGCGTAATAAATAATATCATTTCAACAAACCCAAACCATCCTAAGATTTTAAAGTTAATTGCCCAAGGAAACATAAATATAATTTCAACATCAAATAAAATAAATAATAATGCCGTTAAATAAAACTGTGTAGAAATACTGTTAGGTTGTTTTGTAACTTCAGGTCCACACTCATATAAAGTTGTTTTTAGTTTTTCAGTATCAAGTCTAGCAATCTTTCTACTTATATATCGTGAAAGCCATACTGTTGCACCAAATGCACTAAATGTTACAATAAACATTACAAATGCACCAAAATAGGGATGTGCAAATTCCATATGTGTCATTTAATCTATCCTTTTAAAGCTAAAAAGTTCTTTTATTCTACAAATATAATATCTTATTTGTAATAAATAGCCACTTATTAATAATGTATGCAATGATATTCTAACCTAATAAAAATTAGCTTATTGTTTAATGTTTTTCTAAGGATTAGAAACAAACTGGTACAAAAAGAAACAAAAAATCTTTACTAAAGATTTCAAAATATAATCTATTATTTTTTATATTCTTAAAATATTATAAAATATTACAACTAATGATACTTTTTAAAGATGAAATATCTATGATATTTCTTTTATGTTATAAAATCTAAAATAGGTTTAGAAAAAACCTACTTTAGTTTCACTATCAAATTGACCTTTTTGCTCTTTTGTAATTTGCTCTTTAAAGTCCTCAACTTTGAATAGTGGTTCATCACTAACAGCAATCTTATAAGCTGTATTTTTAATAACTAATTCTATTTGTCCGCCCGTTAATTCATATTTTGCTAATTCTTCAATGTCAAAATTTTCTTCAAGAGGTAAATTAATTGGTATTAGTTTTTTCCAAAGGTCTATTCTTTGAGCTTTATTTGGTTTTACAAATTCAATTTTATAATTAAATCTTCTTGAAAATGCTTTATCTAGGTTTTCAAGTAAGTTTGTAGTTGCAATTAAAATTCCATCAAATCTTTCTATTTGCTCTAAAAAAATATTTTGCATCTGATTATGCATTTTATCACTACTACTAACTCCTCCTGAAGCTCTTGAACTTAAAAATTGATCTGCTTCATTTAAAAGTAAAACTGGTTCTGATTTTGTTTGAGTTCTTAGTTCATAATATTTATCGAAAATACTTCTAACATTTTTTTCACTCTCACCAATATACATAGATAAAATTTTTGAACAGTCAAAGCTTAATACATCTTTTTTAAGGGATTTTGCTAAAGCAAGTGCTGTTAAAGTTTTTCCAGTTCCAGCAACTCCATAAAAAATTATTTTTGCTTCAATTCCTCTTTTTTTATCTTTAATTCCCCATTGTTTTAGACGATTTATTACATTCTTATCAACTTGTTTTAAAAGTGCATCTAACGTTTCTTTTGTTTTCTCATTTAGAACCACATCATCTAAAGTTTTTGTTGTTGAAATAAGTTCAAACATATCTTGTTCTTTTATAACTGTATCTAGTTTTATTTTCCCAACATTTGCACTTTTTTTAGTTGGATGAGAAATCTTATATAAAACCTCATCAGGAATATAGAAGTTTCTATTAATTCCACCAAATGGAGTTAAAACCTCATCATAATCAATCAAAGCTTTTGAAACTAATGTTGAAGTCTCTTCAAGTAAACTTCTATATTTTATTTTTTCATAATCATCGCTTGAAATTAATTCAATTAAAGAATTCATATCTCGTAAACTTCCATCTCCACCTGAATACTCTTCTTTTAAAAGAGCTAAAAATAAAGTTTGTTCTTGTTCATTTAAATCATTATTTTTGAAAAAATCTTCAAGCATTATTGAGTTACTTGTAACTTTTATTCTTTCTTTAATTCTATTTTCAAGAAGAATTAATTTTGATTTCAATCTATTTGAACTTGGACTATTAACATCAAAGTTTTTTCTAACTACATTTAACTGTTGTGCCAAATCTATTCTAAAAAATTGATCTTGAAGATATTCTAAATGGTCTGAATAGTTTTTAATCTCAGGAAGAACAAAATCATTACTTCCATTTTCAAGCATTTTTAAATATGCACTTGATAATGAAACACTTGAATTAATAAGTTCAAGTTTTGAAACTTCACTTAATTTTACTTGATCAAAAGATACTTGAACCACCCACCCAAATTCTAAAAGTGATTTTATTAAATCAAGTTTTTCCAAATGTTTGTAAGTTTTTAAATCATAAAATTCACCCAAAATATCTATTACACCTAATGTATCTCTACCATTTACATACTCTTTTGACATAAATTGTAAAATTTTTGCTTCCTCTTGCGAACATTTTAATTGTCCAAAAAAATTCGTTGACTCAACATTTTGTGCTTTTATAAAATTAATTACTTCTTTCATTCTTATTTCGTTATCCTACTTATTTATTTTTTCTGATATTTTTTTATAATAATTATTTAACTCTTCTTTTTCTTTAAAAGTTATTTTATAAGTATTATTTATTATTAGATTAAGTTGATTTATCTCTAAATTATTTATATCTTTATATTTAAAAATATTTGAGTTTTCATCAAGGTCCACAATAAAGCTATTTTTTATTTCAATAAAATAATCATCACAAAAAGCTTTATATGAACCTTTTGAATAAGCATATTCTTGACAGTTACTTTTTTTCAAATATTCTTCAATATAATCCAAGTTTGTGTGGTTGTAAATGTTTAATGAAATAACCACAATGGCTATAAATAAAAAAAGTCCTATTAAAATCATTTAATCTCCCCTTAAGAACTATATGATACAGCAACATGTCTTAACTACTTATGAATATAAAACTTGCTAGAATTAAGAAATTATACAAGAATTAAAAAAAAGGAATATTATGATTAAGACAATCTCCTCTTCATTTGCTTTAACAACCCTTTGCTTTTTTGCGTTAACTAGCTGCTCTAGTAATAACGAATTTTTAAAAGCTTCCTCAAATGAACTTCAAATTGCAGATGATTGTAGAAATACAAATAAGCATTTAGAGATGGATTGTTATGACTTAATTTCTTATAAAAACTCTTTTGCTCAATTAAGATTGGGTTTAAATGCTCAATTAAGAGGTGATTTTGAAGAAGCAATTCAAAGATTAAATATCTCTAAACAAAAAGGTAATTTTTATGCAAATGCAGCTTTAGCAGATATTTATAAAAATGGATTTGGTGTCGCTGTTAATAATGATTTAGCTGTTAAACTTTTAGAAGATACAAAAGAAATTGATCCAATAGCTGCGTACAGATTATCTTTTTATTACCTTGATAAAAATAAAGTTGAAGATGCTTTAGAACTTCTAAATTATGCAGCAATAAACGATGTTAAAGCTGCTCAATTAGAACTATCTAATCTATATTTAAATGGTGAATTTATTGAAAGAAATACAGATAAAGCCAGTTATTGGCAAGAACAATATGAAGATACATCAGCAAATTTTGCAAATAAAATCTATGGAATATAAATGTTAAAAAAAATACTACTACCAAGCTTGTCAATATTCTTATTTACAGCTTGTTCTTTAAAAATGCCTGAGTTTTCAATGCCCTCAATGCCTTCTTTCTTGTCGTTTTCAAATAATAAAGATGCCATTGCGCTTGAAAAAGCTAATGTTTGTCAAAAAATAGAAGATATTGATAATAAACTTTTTTGTTACAGAAAAATCGTAAATGAAAACTCTTATGCTCAACTTAGAATGGGAACATATAGTGTTGAGAAAAAAGATTATAAAAAAGCAATTGATTATTTAAACCAATCAATTAATAACAAAAATGCTTACGCTAATCTAGCTTTAGCGTTTTTATATTACAAAGGTGAAGGAGTTGAAAAAGACATAGATAAAGCTTTTCAACTTCTAAAAGATTCAAGCGATGTTGACCCAAATTCAGCTTATCAATTATCAAGATTTTATTTGCAAGGTATAAATACAAAAGTTAATGTGGATAAAGGAATTGATTTATTAGAATTTGCAGCTTCAAAAAATATGTTAGCTGCACAAAAAATGCTTGTTAACATATATAAAGATGGCTTATTCTCTCAAGATAAAAATGCTAAAAAAGTTAAACAATGGGAAGATATAATCAAAAAAGATATAAAAGATACAAATTTCGAAATTTATAAACTCTAAAAATTAACCAATATTACTTTTTTTCTAAACCATAGAAAAAAAGTTTTATTGTATTTTCTACAATATCTTTAGTATCATATTTTTCTAATAAATAACTCTCTATAAATCCATCTGATAACTTTTTAAAAAGTATTACTATATGTTTATAATCCATCTGTGAATCTGGATATAAAGATTTAAATTGTTTTATTAAAAACTCATAAATTTCATTAACTATTGCATGATTTGAAATATCTAATTTATGGAAAAAATATGGATCATTCGTCAGTGTTTCATCTCTATTATTATCTATTTGAATAAATATTTCATATTTACAAGATAAATACAATTCAAGATTTTGCATAGGATTAGTCGTTTCTTTTTCATTTAATTTATCTAAAAAACTTTGTAATTTTAAAATTAAATATTCCAAATACAAATCTTCTTTTGAAGTAAAAAGATTATAAATAGTTCCAATTGAAGTCTCTAACTCAATTGCTAGTTGTGAAATCTTAAAATTTTTATAGCCACATTTATCAAAATACCCAGCAGCAGCTTTTAGATACAACTCCTTTTTTACCTTATTTAACTCATCATTTATTTTGCTTTTCATTCTAATCCATATTTTTTTTCTTGAATTATAATTTAATTCATATTAAAACATTAAATGAACATATAAAAATAAATTGAACTTAATTCATTATTAAGTATTATTGATTTAAAATCTTTTCATCTTAATATTTAGGATTTACATGAGTGCCAATACTCCCGCTCAAATTTGCATAAAACTTCTAAGAGATATAAAAACAGATGCATTACTTATTTATATAAAAACTGTAATTGAAGAACTTCTTGAAAATATAAAAAATGAGACATATAAAATTGACTTAGGTTATGAAAATTTCAACAAGGAAATAGAAGAAAATATTATAGAGTTAAATATAAAATTAGACAAAACAATAATTAATGCTTATGAATTAAAATCTTTTATGGCATATCAACAAATGAAACAAACAAATCATAAACTTCTTCCAAATGATGAAGCCTTGGTTTTTTATTATAATACAATTGTAAAGCAAATCGAAACCCAATTAAAAGAAGGCGAACTTTGGATTCCTGAACAAATTGTTCTAGCACTTTTAAGTGAATGGGTATTAGAAGAAGAGAAATCAACTATTTTTTATACTTTTTTAAATGATTTTGATTATTTAAGACTTTTAAGTTATTATGAGACTGCAAGAAATAATGAAAAAAATATTAATCTTAGAGAGAATATAATAAGGATGTATCAAATTTCATCTTCAATGATAAAAAGATTAAAAAATTCAAAATATAAAATAAACTCATCGAGAAAATCTAAAATGAGAAAAAAATGAAAAACAATATTTTATCTGGTTTAACAGTCGGAATAATTGCCCTTCCTTTATCTATGGCACTTGCAATTGCAACAGGAGTTCCCCCACAACTTGGACTTTATACAGCAATTATTGCAGGATTTTTTGCAGCAATTTTTGGAAGTAGTAAGGTAAATATTTCAGGTCCTACTGCTGCGTTTATTGTAATTCTTATTCCAATTGTTCATGACTTTGGAGTCTCAGGATTACTTATTTGTGGTTTATTATCTGGTTTTATTTTAGTAATTGCTGGATTTTTAAAACTAGGAACCTTAATAGAAATAGTTCCCTATCCAGTAACTGTTGGATTTACTTCAGGAATTGCAGTAGTAATTGCTACTTATCAAATAAAAGACTTTTTTGGATTAAGTATTGAAAATTTTGAAGGACATTATTTAGATAAAATTTTTCTCATTTTTAGTAATTTCAACACTTTCAAACCAGCTGAATTAATAGTTGGAGCAACAACTCTTTTTATTCTTATTTTTTGGCAAAAAACAAAAAGCAAAATACCTTCTGCACTTATTGCACTTGGATTTATAACGGTTGTTGTTTATATTGCAAATATCTATTTCCCCCAATTAAATATTTCAACCATTTATTCAACTTTTGATTATAAAATTGGTAATTTAGAAGGACAAGGAATTCCACCTATTCCTTTACATTTTGAACTTCCTTGGAGTTATTTAAATGTTGATCAAATAAATTTTGATTTATTTTACAAACTTCTTCCTCATAGTATTGCAATAGCAATTTTAGGAGCTTTAGAATCTTTATTATGTGCTGTAATTTCAGATGGAATGACAGGACATAAAACAGACCCAAATAAAGAATTAATTGGTCAAGGAATTACAAATATAATTGTTCCTTTTTTTGGAGGGATTCCAGCAACTGCTGCAATTGCTAGAACTGTTGTAAATGTAAAAGCAGGAGCTACATCAAAAATATCTTCGGTTATTCACTCTTTATTTATTTTAGCTTCAATTTCTTTTTTAGCAACTTATTTATCATTTTTACCAATGGCAGCTCTTTCGGCACTTTTATTAATGGTAGCTTGGAATATGTCTGAAATTAAACATTTTATCAATATTGTAAAAGTAGCACCAGGAAATGATATTTTAATTCTTTTAACATGTTTTTTCTTAACTGTTCTAATAGATATGCAAGTTGCTGTTGCTATTGGAATGGGACTTGCTTCAATATTATTTATCAAAAAAACCATAGATTTACATTCTATTGAATTAACAAATAACAGAACAAATATTATCCATCCTGATATTCCAGATAATATTTCCATTTATGATATTAATGGTCCTATGTTTTTTGGAGCTGCTCAAAGTGCACTAAAAACACTTTTAAATGTAAACGAAAATACAAGTGTAGTAATTTTAAATATGAAAAATGTACCAATAATTGATATGACAGGAATTATAACCCTTGAATCTATTGTTGAGAATTTTGAAAGTAAAAATAAAAAATTGATTTTTTGTGGATTAAGTGAAAGAATTCTAAAAAAATTAGAGAAAGCACACTTTCATTTTGATGGTGTGACTTTAAAAACTTTTGATAATTTACATGATTCTATTAACTACTCAAAATCTGTAACATAATTTAGTTGAGAAGTTATTTCTCAACTAAATCATAAAGTGCTTGAATTTCTTGTGCCCAAATCTCTTCGTTTATAGTTTCTAGTACAAGAGGAATATCATCCATTCTCTCATCATTCATTATAAACTTAAAAGCATCCCAACCAATTTTCCCAACACCCAAAGAATCGTGTCTGTCAACTTTACTTCCAAGTTCTGGTTTTGAGTCATTTATATGCATTCCCATGAGATATTGTCTTCCAACAATTTGCTCAAATTCATTCCACGTTTTATCATAAGCTTCTCTTGTTCTTATATCATACCCAGCTGTAAACATATGACAAGTATCAATACAAACGCCAACTCTGCTTTTATCTTCAATTTTATCAATAATATAAGCTAAATGTTCAAATTTATATCCAAGGTTACTTCCTTGACCCGCTGTATTTTCAATAACAAGTTTTACATCTTTTGTGATTTCAATTGCCCTATTCATAGAAACAGCAATATTATTTAAACACTCTTCTTCAGATATTTTTCTCAAATGACTACCTGGATGAAAATTTAACTTATCAAGTTTTAAAATTTCACATCTTTGTATTTCATGTACAAAACCGTCAAAAGATTTTGCCCTTGCATCAGTTTCTGGATGTCCTAAATTTATTAAATAACTATCATGTGGCAAAATATGTTTTACCTGAATTCCAGATTTTTCCAACTCCTTAAACCATTTATCAATTGTTTTTGTATCAAGCTCTTTTGCAGTCCATTGTCTTTGATTTTTTGTAAAAAGTGCAAAAGCTTTTGCCCCTATTAAAGTAGCATTTATCGGTGCATTATAAACTCCACCACTAGCACTTACATGTGCTCCTACATATTTCATTATATATTCCTAATTATTTTATTTATTTTTTATTTTACTTAAATATTCTGTAGCTAATTTTAAAAGTGACAATAAAGTGTCATTTATAAACATTTTTGATTTATATCAAGGAATATTTCTGAATTTTTGTTTTATAACCAAAAGCATATTATACAATGGCTTTTTAAATTTAAAAGTCGCTACAAATAGGCTATAAAAATTTTGTATTATTTCTAAAAAATAAAGGATTAAATTATATGGAAAAAGTTGTAATTATTGGTGGTGGATATTCGGGAATTTATGCATTACAAGAGTTAGTTAAAAATAAAAATATAAAAATCACCCTAATTGATAAACATACTTTTCACAATTTACAACCAGAAGTTTATGATTTAATTGCTAATAAATCAAATATTGCTGATGTTACAATAGATTTAACAACATTATGTATGGGGCTTAATCATGATTATTTAGAATATAAAAATCTAAAAGTTAGACAAATTGATCATGAGAAAAAAAAGATTTACACAGAAGAACAAGAAATAGTAGAGTTTGACTATTTAATTATGGCAGCGGGTACACGAACTTTTTTCCCTCCACAAATTCCAGGGCTTAATAATGCCCACGATATTAAAAAACTTCATTGGGCAATGTTCTTTAAACAAAGTTTTGAGAATCAATTATTTAAAAAAATAAGTGATGAAGCAAAAAAATGTGATGACACACACATCGTTGTTGTGGGAGCCGGTCTTTCAGGTGTTGAAATAGCAGCTGAGATGGCATATAACTCTAAAATGTTTTTCAAAAGAGGAAATTTCTCTTGTGATAATCTTAAAATTTCACTTGTAAGTAGCTCAGATACCATACTTCCTGGACTTTCGGCAAAATTAGTAAGTATGTCTCATCAAAGACTAAAATATCTAGGGATTAATGTAATTACTAATACAAAATTATTAAAATGTAATGAAGACCACTTAGAACTATCAAATGGCACAAAAATCTATCATTCTTTTATTATTTTTACAGGTGGGATTGAAGCTTCTACGATTACATCGCAATTAAATGTTGAAAAAAATGCGAGAGGACAAATTATTGTAAATGAATATCTTCAATCAGATAAATATGAAAATATTTTTGCAATTGGAGATATGGCTCAAATCAAAAATAAAAAAGGCGAGATAATGCCTCCAAATGTTACAATAGCCCGAATTAGTGGTACAACTGCTGGTAAAAATGTTTTAAGTATGATTGCTGGAAAATCAATGATTAAATCTAATCCTAAATTAGATGGAATATTAATTGCGTTGGGTGGTAAATATGCAGCTGGGGATATTTTCGGAATTCTAACAGTAAAAGGAAGAATTGCATATGAAATTAAAAAATATGTATTTAGTTCATATAGAAAACCTTTATTGAAATTAATCAAAATCGGTTATAACAAATTAAAAAGATTGTAAAAATAATAGTTGAAAAATTAGGTGATAAAATTGTTTTTGAGCTTATAGAGTAATAAGAGATTAGTTTTTAACTAATCTCTTATTATTTTAATCAAAATATCATGTTCTTTATCTCTGTGAATAACCTCTTTTTGATTTCTTTCAAATAACTCTTTTATAAAATTATCAGGGTAAGTTGAAGATAAATTCTCTTTATTAAATGTTTTTAAATCTTGACATTTAAATGTTGCTTTGCAAACTTTATCTTCATAAATTTTCATATCTAAAATAGCAGTTCCTGCGCTAAAAATCTGAACTTGTGTATATTCTTTAAATTTGTAAATAAACCCTTTATCATAAAACTTCATTTGTGGTGTTTTGATTAATATTGTGGCACTATTTGAGCTAATTTGTGGTTCATTTGTACTAAAACATCCTGTAAAAATGAATATAGAAAAAATGATAATGAGTAAATTTTTTATGGCTAATCCTTTGTTTTAAAAACTTTTACTATAATTATATCAAATTATATAATTAAAGGTTTTTTATTGTTAGTTCATATTTGTTGCGCAGTTGATAGTCACTATTTTTTAGAAAGAATACAAGAAGAATTTCCAAACGAAGAGTTGGTAGGTTATTTTTATGATCCAAACATTCATCCATATAGTGAATATAGACTTAGATATTTAGATGTAGAATATTCATGCCAAAAATTAGGCATAAAATTAATTGAAGGTGCTTATAACCTCGAAGAGTGGTTAAAAAAAGTTAAAGGAATGGAGCATTTACCTGAAAAAGGAGATCGATGTACAGTTTGTTATGATGACAGACTTGATACAACTGTAAAAAAAGCTATTGAATTAGGTCATAATAAATTTACAACAACTCTTTTAATTTCACCAAAAAAATCACAAGAAAAACTTGAAATTATTGGAAACAATTTGTCATCAATGACAGGATTAGAGTTTATTTATAGAGATTATAAAGCTGGAAATGGCGCTGAAATTCAAGGGCAAAAAGTAAAAGAAAATTCTCTTTATAGACAAAATTATTGTGGTTGTTTATTTGGACTTAGTGCACAAAGGGAAGCTCAAAAGAAGATTATGGATGAAATGTTTAATCCAATTTCAAATCAAATATTGCCAGAGTCAATAGAAGAGAGACTTGAACTTTATAAAAAAAGAAATGAGCTTGAAAGTAGTGGTGCAAACTATAAAATCATAAAACAAAGATTTTTAAATTATAGACTTTTAAGTGCAAAGGTAAAAATAGCTAAAAATATTGTTCCATCATATATTTTGTGTTATTCAACAATAAATAGAAATAATACAAATGGAAGAATTGAATATGAAAAAGATGGGATAAACTACTTAAACAGAGACGAAGTTAAAATCATTGATATTACAACTTTTAATCTATTTGCAGACTCTTCATACAAAAATGTAAAAGAGCTTATGTACAATCCTCTAAGTTTTGAAAAAGAATTAGAAACAAGAAATAAAATACTAAAAAATCCTTATGATTTAAGTGCTTTAATAGTTCTTGATGAAATCAAAAATGAGAAATATGAGATAGAAATAAACTCAGAAACTTACGAAGATATAAAAGAAGAGTTGATATGAAACTATTAGTTTGCGCCATGGAAGCCTCATCAAATATCCATTTAAAAGAGTTAAAAAAGTATCTAAATAATAATGTAGAACTTGTTGGAGTTTTTGATAAAGAACTTGGAAATCCTTTGTATGATTTAACAGCATTAGCAATTATGGGAATTGTTGATGCTTTAAAAAAATTGCGATTTTTTTTCAAGTTAAGAGATGAATTAGTAGTTTTAGCAAAAGATTGTGACAAAGTTTTATTGATGGATAGTTCAGGCTTTAATTTGCCACTTGCAAAAAAGCTAAGAGAAACGTATCCGAATAAAGAGATTATTTATTATATTTTGCCACAAGCTTGGGCTTGGAAAAAAGGAAGAGTTGCTAAGTTAGAAAAATACTGTACAAAACTTTGCTCAATCATTCCTTTTGAGAGCGAAATGTATAGCGATAAAAATAAAATCACTTATGTTGGGCATCCTCTTTTAGATGAAATAAAAGATTTTAAAGAGGAATTATCTAACACAAATAAAATAGCTTTTATGCCAGGAAGCAGAAAAACAGAAATTACAAATCTTATGCCAATTTTTAAAGAATTAATTAAGAGAATCCCAAATAAAGAGTATATTTTAATAATTCCTGAAAAATTTGATAATGAATATATAAAAAAAATATATGGAGATATTTCAGATTTTACTATTTCAAAAAACACTCATAAAACTCTCCAAGAAGCAGAATATGCTTTTATTTGTTCAGGAACAGCTACACTTGAGGCTGGGCTTATTGGAACTCCCTTTACCCTTTCATACATTGCAAAAAAGTTTGATTATTTTATAGGTTCTTTATTTGTAAAACTAAATTTTGTAGGTCTTGCAAATATCTTTTTTGAAAAAATGGGAAAAGCACCTTTACACAGTGAATTTTTGCAAGAAAATGTGACAGTTGAAAATCTATTTAATGATTATCAAAATATGGATAAGAATTTATTTTTTGAGAATTCTAAAATTCTAAGGGACTATCTAAAGAATGGAAGTTCACAAAATGTTGCGAAGATAATTCAAAACTAATTATTTTTTGGATATAATATTTGTCATTCAATAAAAAAATCAGGATATTATATGTTAGATATTATGCAAATTCAAGAAATTCTTCCTCATAGATACCCAATGTTACTGGTGGATAGAATCACAGAAATGGAACTTAGACAATCTATTAAAGGTTTTAAAAACGTTTCTATTTCAGAACCAGCTTTTCAAGGACATTTCCCAGGTCATCCAATTTATCCAGGTGTATTAATTTTAGAAGGTATGGCTCAATGTGGTGGTGTTTTAGCTCTTAAAAGCTCTGATTTAACAGATGAAGAGATGAAAAATAAAGTAATCTATTTTATGAGTATTGACAAAGCAAAATTTAGAATTCCAGTACGTCCAGGTGATAGGTTAGATTATGAATTAGAAGTTGTTAGAATGAAAAGTTCTTTAATGACACTAATAGGAAAAGCTTATGTTGATGGTAAATTAGCAGCAGAAGCAGAATTAAAAGCTATGATAGTCGATAAATAATAGGCAAATAAATGAACAATATTCACAAAACTGCGATAATCGAAGAAGGTGCCATATTAGGTGATAATATTACAATTGGTGCTTTTACAATTGTTGGGAAAAATGTAAAAATAGGTGATGGGACAATTATAGATTCTCATACACTAATTGATGGAAAAACCACTATTGGCAAAAATAATCATATCTTTTCTCATGCCAGCATTGGAAGTATTCCTCAAGATTTAAAATTCAACGGTGAAGATGTTGAATTGATAATTGGGAATAATAATAAAATAAGAGAATACACTTTATTTAATCCAGGAACAATTGGTGGTGGTTCAATTACAAAAATTGGTGATGATAACCTATTTATGGGTTATGTGCATGTTGCTCACGATTGTATTATAGGAAATAATTGTATTTTTGCCAATGGTGCAACACTAGCAGGACACGTGGAATGTGACGATTTTGTAGTAATTGGGGGATTAACTCCTATTCATCAATTTTGTAAAATTGGAACTCAAGTTATGGTAGGTGGGGCTTCAGCTGTTGCTCAAGATATTCCTCCATTTTGCCTAGCAGAGGGAAATAAAGCTGTTTTAAGAGGACTAAATCTAACTGGTTTACGAAGAAGATTCGAAAATAGAGAAGATATAGATGCTATAAAATCTGCATATAAAGAACTTTTTGAATCAGGAAAACCTCTTCAAGAAGTTGCACGAGAATTATTTGAAACAAACGAAAATAAACATGTAAAAGAATTAGCAAGTTTTGTATTAAATACAAAACGAGGTATTCCTTTTAACAGAAAGTAATAGGTATAAAATGAGTAAGATTATATGTGATTTTTGTGGAACAACTGACACCAAAGATAATCCCGTAATTGCAGGAGACAATGCTTGTATTTGCAAAGCTTGTGTAACAGCTGCTAATGAAATAATGAGTGGAAATCTTCCAATAGAAGAGTTGGATAATAAAATTACTCCAGCTGAAGCTAAAGAGATTAAAATCAAAACTCCTGCTGAACTAAAAAAAATATTAGATGAGTATGTAATAGGACAAGATAGAGCTAAAAAAGTTCTAAGTGTTGCTGTTTACAATCACTATAAAAGAATTTTTAGACACCATGAAATTGATGATGATACAGAATTAAGTAAATCAAATGTTTTATTAATTGGACCAACTGGTTCAGGAAAAACACTTCTAGCTCAAACTATTTCTAAATATCTTGATGTTCCTTTGGCAATCGCAGATGCTACTTCTTTAACAGAAGCTGGATATGTTGGTGATGATGTTGAAAATGTTGTAACAAGACTTGTTCAAGCAGCAGATGGTGATATCAAAAAAGCTCAAAGAGGTATTATTTTCATTGATGAAGTTGATAAAGTAGCTCGAATGAGCGAAAATAGATCAATCACAAGAGATGTTTCAGGAGAAGGAGTTCAACAAGCATTATTAAAAATTGTAGAAGGTGCTGTTGTAAATGTTCCACCAAAAGGTGGAAGAAAACATCCAGGTCAAGATGCACTTCAAGTTGATACTACAAATATTTTATTCATTTGTGGTGGAGCTTTTGATGGATTAGAAGATATTATCAAGAAAAAACAAGGTGCGAATGTACTTGGCTTTAATCAAGATAAAAAAGGTAAAAATGATCACGATAAAGTTTTATCAAATGTAGAAGCAGATGATTTAGTAAAATATGGTTTGATTCCTGAATTAATAGGAAGACTTCATATGGTTGCCACTTTAAATGAAATTACAGAAGATGATATGGTTCATATTTTAACTGAACCAAAAAATGCATTAATTAAACAATATATCAAACTTTTCCAAATGGATGATGTTAAATTAGAATTTGAAAAAGATGCACTAAAAGAGTTAGCAAAATTAGCAATTATTAGAAAAACTGGTGCTAGAGGATTGCGTTCAATATTAGAAGATATAATGTTAGATATAATGTTTGACCTTCCAAAATATAAAAATAAAACAATAACTATAACTAAAGAGGTTGTTCTTAAAACTAAAGAACCAAAAGTAGCATAGAAAGGATATAAAAGTGTTTTTAGATAAATTAATAGGTCTTTTTTCAAGTGATATGGCAATTGACTTGGGAACAGCAAATACGATTGTTTCAGTAAGAGGTAAAGGTATAATTATAAATGAGCCTTCAGTTGTTGCTGTTCAAAAAGACAAAAATGGTAGAGATAGAATCTTAGCTGTTGGGCAAGAAGCTAAACAAATGATTGGGAAAACTCCTTTAAATATTCAAGCTGTTCGTCCTATGCAAGATGGTGTAATTGCCGATTTTGAAATGACTGAAAGAATGATTAGATATTTTATTGAAAAAGCTCACTCAAGAAAATCATTTATTCGTCCAAGAATTATTATTTGTATCCCTTATGGTATTACTCAAGTTGAGAAAAAAGCAGTTGAAGAATCAGCAATGAGCGCAGGTGCAAGAGAAGTATTTTTAGTTGAAGAACCAATGGCAGCTGCAATTGGTGCGGGAATTCCTGTATCTGACCCTGCTGGTTATATTGTTGTTGATATTGGTGGAGGAACAACTGAAATTGGTGTTACTTCACTTGGTGGATTAGTTTTATGTAAATCTATAAAAGTTGCTGGTGATAAATTTGACAGATCAATTATTGAACATGTTAGACAAAATTACAACTTATTTATTGGTGAAAGAACTGCTGAAAATATCAAAATAGAAATAGGAACAGCAATCAAACTTGATACTGAGTTAAAAATGAAGGTAAAAGGAAGAGATAATTCTGGTTTACTTTCTACAATTGAGTTAGGAAGTGAAGGGGTAAGAATTGCTATTAAAGAACCATTAAAAGAGATTGTTTCGTCAATCAAAAGTGTTCTTGAAAATATGCCTCCTGATTTAGCAAGTGATATTGTTGATAATGGTGTAATTATCACAGGTGGTGGAGCATTAATCAGAGGATTAGATGTATATTTAAGCGATATTATTAGGCTTCCTGTTAAAATTGCTGATGAGCCTTTATTATCAGTTGCATATGGAACAAGTCAAGTTCTTAACGAACCAGAGTTACTTAAACTAATTACTAATGCGTAAATTCGTTTTTGCATTACTTTTTATAATTGCAGGGGCATCTTATCTTTTTCGGATAGATGAACTGCTAATTAAAAAATTCACATTTTTAAATGATTTTAAAAGTTTATACAGTAATAAAGTTATTAATTTTACTACATCTCTTGAAAAACATTTTAATCAAGCAGAAACAATTGAAAAATTGAAAATTGAAAATGGTGAACTAAAAGAATACAAAATATTATATACAAATGCTCAAAATCAATTACATACACTAAAAGAATTTTTAGTTAATATTGATATTCCAGAAAATAAATCAAAAATTGAAATTGTTAAAGTTCTTTCTTATATAAATTATAATGATTTTACAAAAGTTTGGTTAGATAAGAAAATAGAAAATGATACAATTTTAGGTCTTATTACCGATAATTATTCAGCAGGAATTGTTGTAAATAAAAATGGTAATGCAGTTGGATTATTAAATGGAAATAAAGAGTGTTCTTATGCCGTTTTTATAGGTGAAGGAAAAGCTCCTGGAATTATTACCTCATCAAAAAATCAAGATGAATTAGAAATAAAATTCATTCCTGTATGGGCTGAAATTAAAAAAGGCGATGAAGTTATAACTTCAGGTATGGATAATATCTTTTTTGAGGGATTAAAAGTTGGAAGAGTTATTCAAGTTACTGACCTTACAGATATGAAAATTGCTACTGTAAAGCCTTATGTAAATGTATTAAAGAAAAAATATTTTTACACTTATAAAAGTGATAATGAAGTTACGAATAATACCTTAGAAAAAAGTGAAACTAAAAAATAAACTAATTTAATATCTAGCCATAACTTTATCTACATCATCCCAAGATAAAGTTTTTTCACTTTTTTTGAACATATTGTAAATATATCTAGCAAACATATCTGTCTCTAAATTTACTTTTGTTCCAACCTTGTAGTTTTTAAATAGTGTATTTTTAACCGTATGTGGAATTATGGTAAGCCTAAAAGAATCTTCTATAACTTCATTTACTGTAAGTGAAACTCCATCGATAGTTACACTCCCTTTTTGAATAATATATTTTGCATATTCACTCGGTATTGAGACAAAAAAATCGGTTGAATTTCCATTTGATTTAATAGATTTTATTGTTCCCAAACAATCCACATGACCTTGAACAATATGCCCCTCAAATCTATCGCCCATCATCATTGCAGGTTCAATATGAACCTCATCTTTATAGTTTTCCATTGCAAGAATTTTTTGAGATTCTGGTGAAAGTTCAACTGTAAATGTATCACTTGTTACTTTTACAACCGTTAAACAAGCTCCATTTATAGCTATTGAATCTCCAATTTTTGGATTGTAGTGTGCATGTAGTGTCAAAAAATTGTTTTTAAAACTAACAACTTTTGCCATCTCTCGTATAAGTCCAGTAAACACTTAAAAAACCTTTTGATATATTTTAGGTATAATATCGAAAAATTGTTAAGAAGCTAATTTTAACTACTTTAATTAAAAAACTTAAAAAAGATACAGTTGATTTATAAAAAATTCAAAATATAATTTTCTCTTAATCAAAAGGAATAATATGGATTATGATGTAATTGTTGTTGGTGGTGGTCATGCAGGGATTGAAGCCTCACTAGCAAGTGCAAGAATGGGTAAAAAAACTCTTCTAATTACTATGTTAGTAGAGCAAATAGGAGCAGCTAGTTGTAACCCCGCAGTTGGAGGACTTGCAAAAGGTCACTTAGTTCGGGAACTTGATGCAATCGGTGGAGAAATGGGACTTTGTACTGATACAGCTGGTATTCAATTTAGAATATTAAATGCCTCAAAAGGTGCTGCTGTTCAAGGAAGTCGAGCTCAAATTGATATGGATAAATATAGAGAGTATATGAGAAAAGTTTGTCATAATACTCCTAATTTAGAAGTTTATCAAGATGAAGTATCTTCACTATTAGTAAATGATAAAAACGAAGTTTATGGCGTTAAAACAAAATTAACAGAAGAGTTCACTTCTAAAAAAGTTATCATAACAACTGGAACTTTTATGAGAGGACTGATTCACATTGGTGAAAATAGTTATTCTGCTGGACGAGCTTGGGAATTACCATCTAGCACACTTTCAATTCAATTAAAAGAATTAGGTTTAAATGTTGGAAGATTAAAAACTGGAACTCCATCAAGAATTGATGCAAACTCTATTGATTTTTCTTCTATGGATATGCACGGTGGGGATGTAAATCCCTCACCTTTTTCATTTAGAACAGATAAATCAAAATTTGCACCAATACAATTTCCCTGTTATATCACATATACAAATTTAGCTACCCATGAAAAAATATCTTCTAATTTTTATAGAGCGCCACTTTTCACAGGTCAAATTGAAGGACTTGGACCTAGATATTGCCCAAGTATTGAAGATAAAGTAAATAGATTTAGCGAACGTGATAGACATCAACTATTTTTAGAACCACAAACTGCTATGTGTACAGAGTATTACATAAATGGTCTTAGTACATCTTTACCAATTGATGTTCAAAAAGAGATGATTCACTCAATAAAAGGTCTTGAAAATGCAAAAATTGTTAGATATGGTTATGCGATTGAATATGATTATATCGACCCAACTGAATTAAAACATACACTTGAAACTAAAAAATTAAAAAATCTTTATAATGCTGGTCAAATAAATGCGACAACAGGTTATGAAGAAGCCGCAGCTCAAGGATTAATGGCAGGAATTAATGCAGCACTTGCAATTGATGAAAAAGAGCCATTTATTCTAAGACGAGATGAAGCTTATATCGGAGTTTTAATTGATGATTTAGTTACAAAAGGAACTAATGAACCATATAGAATGTTTACATCACGTGCTGAATATAGACTTCTTTTAAGAGAAGAAAATGCTGATTTAAGATTATCTCAATATGGTCATAATTTTGGTCTAATAGATGATAACACAATGGCAAAAGTAGAAAATAAAAGAAAAGTTATAGATGAAGCAATTGAGTTTATGGCAAAAGAATGGGTAACTTCTAAAAAAGAGACTTTAGAATTACTTGAATCAATTGGTGAAGAAAAAATAAATGATAAAGTTCTACTTGTAGATTTAATAGGTAGAAATACTATTGATGCACCTAAATTTGACAAATTAGTTCCTAGCCTTGCTTCAATTGATGAGTATTTAAAAGAGCAAATTATTATTGAAGCCAAATATTATAGATATATTCAAAAACAACAAAAACAAATTGAAAAAATGAAAAAAATGTTAAAAGCAACTATTCCTGAGAACTTCTCTTTCAAAGGACTTGCTGGATTATCAAATGAAGTTATTGAAAAATTAGAAAAACATAGACCACCCACTTTATTTAATGCAAGTCTTATTTCTGGAATTACACCAGCGGCGCTTGATATTATTCATCTAAACATTAATGTAAAATGTCAGAAGCAATAAAAATTGATAATGAACCAATATAAATTGATAATATGTAAAATAAAAATTGATAATGAGAGTTTAATCTAGCATGGCAAAAAAGAAAAGTATCATTCCTGAGGTTATGGTAAATAATCCTGAGGATACTTTTCAATTCCTATTTCCCTTAAAAATAATACTTGATGAAGATAAATTTAGTAATAGTCATTATGAAGTTGTTGTTAAAAATATGGATAGTAAAGAAGTATTTACTTATCAAGTATCTCCAGAACTTTTATTTACACATTATCCACTTTGTAAATCATTTAAAAATGGTGAAAGAATTGAAAAAAATTCAAACAAAGATATTATTGATAAAAGCTTTATAATAAATACAAAACTTGTAAATGAGCATAATTTAAGAAAACTGACTGATATTTTAGATGATAAAAGTGTTGGGACTTTATTAGGTTGGAATCTTAAATATGTAAATAAAGCAAAATATATCAATTGCTATTTAATTGAACAAGATAATATAAAAATTATCATTCCACACTTTGCAATAGGTATATATTACTATTTTAGGTTTTCTCAATTAAGAGAAGCTGTATTTGATTCTACTTTAAACGAACTATATATTATATGCGAAGATGATAGAGCTAATGCAAAAATAGTATTACCCACTTATAGAACAGATGAAGATGCAGCTTTTATACATAGATTTGCTTGTCAAAAAAATGCAATTAAAGAGTTTGATAATGTATCTAGATATATCCATAACTATTTGAAATTTATGCAAGAAAACAATTTAGATAATGATATATATAAAATGCATTTGAAATTTAATTTCCCAACAAAAGAAGAATTCCAAATTGACACTAGAAGTTCACTTGTTACAAATAAAGAAACGAATGAACAGTATTATTTTATTCATGAAATCACAAATGATTATTCAGATATAGGCTTTGAAAAACTAACAAAAATTATAGAAAAAAATAAAGTTATTTTAAATTTAGGAGATATAGAAAATCTTCCAAAAGTAGAAAAAGATATTCCAAATGAAACATCTGAAGTATTAAAAATAACACATGCAAGTAAAAGAAATACTCAAACTTATCATCAAAAAGATAGAAAAAAAAGTTGTGGTAGTTTAAAAAACATTTCTATAGATGAAGAATCTTCAACTAGAGATATTATTAATGATTTACTAAAAATCTTCAAAGAGCAACAAACTGACAATATAACTGATCAAAGCTTAACAGAATCATCTTCAAAAGGCAATAAAACAATTAGAAAGGTAGTTATTTCAAGTGAATTTGTAAAATCAAAACCTTTAACTGAAATAGATAATTTTGTAGTTTTCAATCAATATATAAACTTTTTACAACAACGTGCTGATATAAAAGATTTTCATTTAAATGAAAAAAAAGATTTACCGCAATATATATTTGAAGATGATGAAACAAAAATCAATCCAAAATGTAAAATAAAAAAAAGACCTAGACAATATCTAACAGCAACATTTAAATATGAAAATTCTTATGTTGGACTATTAGAATTAGAAAACAATCCATCTTCTGGAAATTCTACTTGGGTAATAATTTCTAACAAACCAATTAAAACTGAACATTTTGAATTTTTTATGAATCTATATTTTAAAAAAGATATAGGAATAGATAATATAATAAAAAATCATTCTCAAACTAATCCTAAATTTGCTAAAAAGAATCATGAGAGAAATGAAAAATTAAATGAAATCCAACTTGGGAAATGGTATGCTGGGTTGCTAGGAAAAATTAAATAATTGGCATTCCTAATTAATAATACTATATTATAATAGTTTTAATAGCTGTATTTATATATAGAAAGAAAAATATATTAATAAGCTTCAATTATTTCAAATAGTAAACTTGATATTATGTTTATTTTCATTTAATTCAAAAACAATTTCTTGCTTTGTATGTTTTATAATTTTTCTTTTACCATAATCAAACTCTTTATGATGATTAGGACATAAAATAAGTATATTTTCCTTGTTCTCACTACCTTTATCTTTTTTAGGAATAATATGTGCTGCTTCTATATAAAATGAACCATCACTTTTTTTAATCGTCTCATTACATATTTGACATTTAAATTTTCTTTCTCGTTTTATTCTAGAAATTAAGACATTATTTCTCTTATAAACTTTCCCATTTAAGGTTATAGTTTCACTTATATTATCTGTAAGATCTGGTATATCATGTATAGTTTGTTCTATTTCTTCTTGTTCTATTACATCATAGTTTATTTCTTCTTTTAAATAAATTTGGTAAATATTTTTTAGTACATCAATCTCTTTACTATAGATATTATCTTTTTCTAATTCCTTTAATTCATCAATTATAATTTCTTTTAAAATGTTCATGTCATCATAATAACTGATTCCTCTTTGTCCAACTAAACGATTTCCCTTAGTGTATTTTTTATACTTATCTGAATTTAAGTAGTATGGAAATCGTAACGATAAATTCTTGTTGGCTTTAATATTTGAAAATAAAGTATCATTTTCAAATTTTTCATATTTTGTCTCTTTTCTTGTTTCAAGAGTTTTAACATTAGCATAAATTCCAACAATTTGTCCCAAATTTATCTCTGTATTATTTGAATAAAATATAAATACTCCACCATTTAAAAATTTCCTAAATTTTGCATTATTGATTTCTACATAACCATAAATTTCATTCTCAATATCAATACTTTTATCAAATTTAAAATTTAATGATTCATGCCCTGGAAACTTTTTAGCATATTTATGATGTGCTTTTGGATTTAGTAGAGGGTTCTCCCATCCACTATTATTCCATGACAAATTACCAATTACAATTGAATTTTTAATCATTTCAAATTTTCTTTCTTTATTTTGTATCAAATTGTTTGATAATGTTTCCGTCATTATAAACTACAGCAAATCTATTATAATTAGTAGAGTTAATAACATCCATAAAATATTCTTGATTTATAGGAAATCCTTTAGTGGTAATTTCATTTATGTTATAGTTTTCCTTAAAAAGATATGGGTTAACAATAAATTCTGATTTTTTATCTTTTGATATATATTCAATTCCAAATATAAAGTGAGGGAGTAGTCCTCCTTTAATACTAATTTCATTTTCATCAGAATAACGTGCTTTATAAGTTGGTAAATTGTATTTTTTACATAATCTACCAAAATAGCCAGAATTTCTACTATATACAGCAAATTTAAGATAAGGCTTTGTTAATATAAAATGAAAAATTAATTGTTCACTATCTCCTGAAAAATCTAATGCTATTCTATGATCTACTGTAGTCGAAATATAATGTGAATATTTTTCAACAGATGTACCCATTGTATGTAAATACGCATAATAATAATCTCTAATACTAAGTTTATCTCTAGGATTAATTGATTGTATTACTTCTAAAAATTCACGCTCTGTTGTATTTTCAAAATATCTCTCAAACTCTGTATTTTCATCAAGAATTTCATCATTTATGGTGTTATATATAAAGTTAAATGTATCATCTGAAATATCATTAATATCCAATAAATAATTTCTTCTAAGTTCATTTTTATTATCTAATTTAGCTATATCATTATAAAAATTTGATGCCTTATCTCCTACCATAAATAATTTATCAAAAACATCAAAAATAGAATTACAATTTAATCTACTCAGTTGATATTTCATTTTAATACCTCTGTAAAGCATTAAAATATCCTTATTATTTTCATTTATTAATTCAATACTCTTAGTTAAGATATCTTTTTCATCTAAGGTTAACTCTTTTTTAGTATTACCATGAACAGTATAAGTATTTGATGGAATTTTATAAATATCCAAATTCTTCTCCAAAAATTTTAGTGATTATTTTATCTTATATTGACATGAATATATTTCTATAAATTCAAGTTATTTTAAAAATCTTATTATATAATCAACACGATTAAAGCACAACAGCTCTGCTAACGCTCTCACCCATTTGGGTATGTGAACCTGTATTTTTTAGTTACTTTGTGAATAGTTGCAATAGTATCTATACGAGGAGAGCAATATAGAAATTACACTATTGGAATTACATTATCAAAGGACAATCTAAGTGAATAGACTAGCTAATAAATCTTATGAGGCAATACGTCAAGAAGCAAAAGACTATGCTAAAACTCATAACCTAAAACTAACACTATCTCAAACAAAAGTTGCAAATTTTTATGGATTTAAAAACTTTTCAATTTTAAGAAAGTACTTTGATAAAAAATTACGTTCTAAAAAAGGAGATATTATGTTAGAACAATTAAACAATATTAAAAAGAATTTAAAGAATATTAGAGAAAGAAAAGTTTCATCAAAAGAGATGCATGATTATCTGAATTCACTTAATCAAGAAGAATATTCAACTTTGGCTACTGCCTTTATAATTGGACGTCAGAGCTGGGATAGAGGAGTATATCAAGATAGTAATGAATGCTCTGCTTTCATAGAAGAAAATGAAGCTTATGGAATAAAGACGACAAGTCAAATGCTTGATGAAAAGTTTTTGACAAAAGAAGAAAGAAAAAAACAATACGATTTAACATATCAAATGGAAAAAAATGATGCTATAAAAATAGATAATTCTTACAATCATGATTGGCTTTCTTCTAAAACAAATTTAATAACTGAAACAGAAAAAGGGATTAAGCTAATAGAAGACTTAATATAAAAAGACTGGAGCAATAATGTTCCAGTTTACTTAAAATTTTTTGGAGCTTGTAAAATAATCTTAACCTCCATACTATTTTATATTTAATTTTTTATAGTATTAATCTATTTAATTAAATAAATGAAAATTATTTAAATTTTTATAAATTCTATTAAATCCTTTATGAATACTAGGATGACATCCAACAATTTCAGCAACAGTTATAACATTAACTCGTTCACCTATAATTTCTAAATATTTTATTGCTCCGATAACTTCACTTTCAACTATTTCTCTGCCTTTTTTGTTTTCTATTGGCACTAAATCAAATATCAGATTTTTATACCAAAAAGAAGCATCTTTAAAGCCATGTAAAAAATCTCTATAAGTGATATGGTTTTCTTTTGCAAATTTTTGAAGATTGTGTGGATAGTTCTGGAATAAAAAGTAAATCATTGCCGTTAGGAAAAAATCTTTATAAATCATACTTACTTTTTTTGAACTATAATTTTCAAGTTTTTTGCAAAGATTCTTATACTCATTTATTAAAGGAAAATCATCTAAGATTAAACTTTCTTTTCTATCAAGTAAATAAACAAATCTTTTAAAACTATCAAATACAAAAACCGAATGAACTTTTTGATTATTGATTATAAAATAGCCCTTATCTAAACCTTTTTCAAACCATTTTACAGTTTTTAGTCCATACTCATAGTTTGATTGGATTTTTGTAAAAAGTGTAGTACTTAAATCTTTTTCACATTTACTACAAACTGCTAGATTTTTATTATGTTTTATCTTTGAAAAATTAATCTTTTCATAACAAACCCAACATCTATCAGTTAAAAATATTTCATGTTTAGTACAAACATTATAAAATTGGTATCTCCATTTTTTCCTAAAATATGGAATTCTATCTTCAGCTAAACATTTTGGGCAATACATCAAGCCATAATGATTTCTTTTATCTACTAATCTTCTTATTTCATTAGGTGGGTATAGACAATTATTACAAATATATAGAAAACCTTCTTCACTTCGAAGAGACATTTTAAAAATATCTTCTTTAGTCAAATTACTTTTATTTACTAAAGCTTCATATAATTTTTCATCATACAAAAAATCTATATCTGTCCTTGAAATCTGACTCCCCTCTTTTTTTACAAAAAGAGTTAAAAAAACTGAGAGTTGTCTTTTATGCTCAAGAGCAACTCGTGTAAGCCAAGAGCTTAATAATTCATCTGACAAAGGTTTTGGCACTATTAAAAAGAAATAGTCTTGAACCCAAGCATTATTTCTTTTTCTTTTTGACATTTTATAACTTTGGTAAATATTCTATATCATCAATAATGATATATTCTCTTTTAGATTTGATTGCTTTAATTGCAGCTTTTTTTAATAGATTTACAGTTTTACCAACCAACCCCTCTGATTGATAAAATAAAGCATTTAATAATTCTGAATTTTCAGCCATATTTGAAGCTTTTTTTAGAGGTAAACATCTTTCATAAGTAGCAACAAATGACCTAAACTTTTTATCATTATTCCACCTTGGTAATTCAAGGGCAGGAAATCTTGAACCTGTTTCAGCTCCTATTGATAAGGCAGAATAAGCTTCTCTTGTACCTGCTAATACAATTGTTAGAGACAAACTATTACTTAACTGTTTTAAATCATCTATAAATGTTCTTTGCTTATTTAAATTTCCTCTTAATGCACTATGTATTTCATCAATTAAAATCATTTTTGTACCAAGTTTATTCAAATAATGTTTTGCAAGATTTGCTTTTATTACTACTTTATCTGTTCTTTTTTGAGGTACACATAACTCATCTAAAATAAGACTATATAATCTGCTTTCATCAGGAATAGTTGGTGCTTGAAAATATATTATAGGTATTTCATAAATTGCTTCACCATCTTTTGTGACATAATCAAGTTTTGTTTTATGTAGCTCATACATTCTTTTCAAAATTGCTGTTTTACCATTATTAGAATCTCCATAAACAAGTAATCCCTCATGTCTCATTTGAGGTGGGTCTAAAAATTTATCTTCTAAAATTTCTATTAATTTTACAGCTGAACCATAACCTATCCAATGGTCTTTTTTACAATATAAAATTCTCTCATCATCACTTTTACTTAAATATTCAAAAGCTTCTTTCGTTAAATTTCTATCATTCATAAATTAGCCTATTGGATAAATTTCATAATCATTATTATCTTCTTCATTTTTTGGAGTTTTTGAAACATAAAAAGGTTGATTCTCTTTATAATCAATTCTTTCTTTGTCACTTTGCAAAGTTTTTTCTTGATGTTTTTTAGAGCTATCTTTTCTTCTTACAGATTTTTTCTCATATTTTGCTTGAGCAACATAAGAATGTAATCTTTCATGAGCTTCAAAAATATCATGAGGTTCTAATTCTCTTCCTTTTATTTTGGCTCTTGCATCTGCTATTGCACTTCTTAGTTCAGATAAATTCATTTTTGGTCTTCGTATATCTGCATAAGGAACCGTTATATAATCTTTTATATCTTCATCATAAATATAAAGTTTACTAATATCTCTTGGGTCACGTCTACAAACTACACTATTTTCTAAATCAGGTCTTAGTTTTTTGTATTGTGTTGGGATTATCCATTTTCTAAGAGTTTCACTAAAATAAGTGACATAGTCAATTGTTATTCCATTTTTTTGAACTGTTCTATTTATAGCAGGTAATAAAGCCATTCTAAGTTTCAAAGTATCAGCAGGAACAACTGGTAAAAAAGGAATAGACTTATCTTCACCAATTCCATATAATCCTTGATAAAATTTCTCTTCAGGAGTCATTCCTAAAGATGTATGTTCTGTTTTATGATACATATTTATTACAAAATCTAAGTACCATTTTTCTAACTCATCTATTGTCATAGTTGATTCTTCTTCCGAATCATATTTTCCTTTTGCAAAAATATTTGAAAAAGTGCCTCCTGGTAATTGATGAACTTTTTTCATACAAGTACCTATAACTCTTTCAACGGCAGCACCGAATTCTGGTCTAGCAACAGGACGATAAATATCTTCAACTCTGTATTCTTTACAAAAGTTTTGTAAACTAGCTGACCTGAAATCCTTCCCATTGTCCATATGAACCTTCTTAGGAAGACCATAAACCACCCATTCACCTTCAATTCCATATCTTTTTAAAAAATCATCTTTAGGTAAAATAGCATTCAATAAGCATTGTCCTACATTAAAATAACTTGGTCCTTCAAAACTAATATAAAATCCAAAAATCATTCTACTAAAAACATCAATTGCCACAGTAATAATTGGTCTTCCAATTGGCTTTCTTGTCTCTTCATCAACTAAAATAACATCAACTTTTGTATGGTCAATTTGAATAATATCCAAAGGCATTTTCACTTCAGGGAAATGACCTGTCATTCCCCTTGTTTCATTAACTCGAATACCATTCCTATGTTTTGCAATAATTTTTGGATGTAAATTATTGATTCTACTTCTTACTGTATTTTTTGTGGGTGCTTTTAGTTCCATATTCTTACACTTGTAAACTATCTCTTCATAAATCATTTGCAAAGGATACTTTTGTTTATTTAAATAGTATTCTTCAATTACATCATTTATTATTGTATCCACTGATTCATCTAATCTACTTTTACCTTTTGCACCACAAAACTCTCTTTTTGAGGCTAGAGAACTAACATTTTCATACTGTTCATAAGTATTTAACCAACGATAAATAGTAGCTATTCCCTTTTTATGTTTTTTTGCAACTTTTAAAACATCCGCTGCTGTTTTATCTTTTTTATCCAACAAAGATTTGATAATTTCATATCTTTCATTTGCTTTATCAAAATCTTTTTGTTCTAAATCAACTAAGGTTTTAATATTTTCTTTTATGTTTTTTGGTTCATTTATTAAATCTTTTACTTTTACTATTTTTTCATAAAATGGAATGACATCTCTTTTTATTAATACTTCATCAAAAGAAGGGTAACCTTTAACCACATACTCTAAATCTTTATAAAATATTTTTGAGTTGATTTCAAATTTTATTATATTACTCACAAGATAACTCCACAAATGAATTCATAGTAACTTTGGCTGATTGTAAATTACTTTTTAGTTTTTCTTTACACACTAAATCCCAAATACAATTTGATATAGTTGGATAATCTATAAGATTTTGTGAGATTAAATTTACCAGTTCAAAAGCTGATATTTTTTTATTTTCTTTTAGTAAGTTTATAATTTGATTTTCATATTTATTTTCAATGGGATATAGTTTGTATCTATAAAGAAAATCTAAGTTATCCAAATATATTTCACTGTGATTTTGTTCAGTATAAACTTCAAAATCTAAATTTAATTTATTTGAAGAGACTTTTGCAGATTCAAATCTTTTTTCAAAATATTCTTTCTTTTTTTCAATTTCATTTGTGTATTTAACTTCAACAATACTATCTTTTTTTGATGAGTTTTTAACTCTTTTAATATAACAATCTGCACTATAAATTTGATTTTTACCATTAAAAAAAATTTCTATTTGAGGTTGTTCTTGATAGGAGATTACCTCATTATCAAATTCTAAAGCTAAAAAATGAGCTTTTTCAAGTTTTGATTCAAAACCTATTGAAGTATTATTTTTAATACTTGGAAAATGACCAGTAATTGAACGATAATTTTTTTTAATTTTGCGCTGAGTAAAACTTATAAATAAATCTTCCATAGTTATTTTCCAAATAATTTGATTAATTTGATTAATTTGATTATATAGTAAATTAACTTGTATTTATTCTGAAATATTTCTGCGTATTATTATTTATTACTTATTTAAATACAAAAAAGATTTAAATACTAATTTATTTTAAATAATTAAATTATTTTTTAAGTTAATCAATGTAAAATCTTCCATATATTAGGAGTATTTATATGAAACTTGCCGTTGTTAGTCATAGTGGTGGATTAGATAGCACTACGCTTATGGGATATATGTTAGAAAATGGATATGTTGTTCAACCTATTAATCTTAATTATGGACAAGAAAATGTGGTGGAAATGAAAGCACAAGATAATGTGGTTAACTATTTCCAAGACAGATATGGGAAAAATAGAGTTTATGATACTATAAAACTTGATTTAACACCAATTGTAAATCCCATCCAAAACATAATAAATAATTTTAGGGAAAATGGTTTTGATAATAAAGAATTAGATGATGCAAACTTGAAACACTATTTTCCAAACAGAAATTTACTGTTTTCTTCTATTGCGGGTGTATTTGCAGAAACACTTGCATACTTTAATGGTCTTAAAGAGACAGCAATATGTATTGGTATACACAAACATACTACTTATAAACCCTACTAGGATATTACATCTGATTTTGCAAATGCTGTTCAAAATGTAGTAAATTTAAATGATGCAATGAAAGTAACTATTGCTACACCTTTTGTAGAATGGACAAAAAGTGATATAGTAAAATATATGTTAGGGAAAAATATACCATATGAACTTACGTGGACTTGTTATGAACCACAAATTAATGAAAAGTATTATGTACCTTGTAAGGTGTGTCAAGCTTGCATTGAGAGAGAAAATGCAGGTATTAAAAATAATCTTAGTAGTATTAATAAATATATGATAAAAAAGGATAAGTAATGCCAACTATTACACCAAAATATTTAGGTTCAATCAATGATAATATGCATAACAATAATTCACCTGTAGTTATGAAACGAGTTATAAAAGTTAAAATAAGTGAATTGGCACAATGGTTTCAATATACTAGAGAAAAACAAGGTGGACGGAATCCTTTTAAAGTATCTGACAGCTCCCTAATACAAATTCATGAAAGAATCCAAAGAGGAAAAAATGAATCAGGTTTTGTGTTACAAGAAAAGAATAAAATAGATGAGATAAAAGAAATTTTGTTAGGAATACATAAAACTAATAAAAAAATATACCTAGGTTCTTTAGTTTGGAATATTAGAAAAATAGATACAAATAAGTTTGACATATTATCAATATCTAAACTAGATGGCTCGTTACCTGAGTACAAATTAGAGATTGAAGTAAATAAAATATACTTAACTGATTCCGCACATAGACATTTCGGGATAGTAGAAGCATATAAAGAATATCAAAAAAATTCAGATTTATATCCATTATTTAATGAAAACTTTGAATTTTTAGTTGAAATATATAATTTAACAGCTGATGATGAACAAAACTTATTTAATGAACTAAATTCTAAGCAAAAGAAAATAACAGCTGCTAAAGAAAAACAACTAGACAATAGTACCCCTCTTGGCAAAATAAAAGATGAAATAATTGATTATGATATGGAAAATGAAAGAATATTTTATAATAATATTGAATTAAACTCAAATCAAAATACTAGACATACATTGATGACAATGTCAGTTTTTGTCGCAAGTATAAAAGAAATGTTTAAAAATGAGATTAATGAGGTTTATGCTAATGATACAGTTAATGATACATTAAAAGAAGACATTGTTTCTTACTATTGTAACTTTTTCGGTGAGTTAAAGAATACAATAATAATTAAATATATCAGTATAACTGGTGAAGAAAAAAATATTTCTCCATTTGAGAATTTATATATGAAATACATTTATATTGTTGAAAATGCAGATTTTGATAATGATGAAATATATGAAAACAAGCTTGAGGAAGCAAGAAATACTGCCAAATTAATAAATTCAAAAATTAGAGAACAGGATTTAATAACGCATAATATTACAATTAAAGCATTATCGAGACTAGGAAAATTAATACGAAAGATGTCAAATTGGAAAACAGTTATTGAACAAATACAACAAAACTTAATTATTGGATATGATGGAAAATTCTTACAAAAAACTAACAGTGAACTTTTTGAAGCTTATCCAGGGAACCAAGAAGCACTAGTAAAATTTAATGAAGATGGTTCTTTAAATATGCAAGTTGTAAGTTGGAAAACTAATGAGCTATTTCATTATTTTACAGATAAATTAGAATTACGAAAAGAACCTATTTTATTTTTTGACCAAGATGATTTTAAAAAAATATTAACTAATAATGATAGTATAAAAGTTTCAATAAATAATCCCACTATTATTAAGTTTAAACATACATTCTTTATTGCAGATAATTTATATGACGAAATCACAACTAATGATTTGAATATGAATATACTTGCCGTAGATAATTGGAGTAAAATTAAATTTACAGGCAAGACTTCTTTTAAGGCAATTATCAAAGATTATGATGAAGGATACATAGATGAAGTTTATGATAGAGGAATCAGAAAAGCCACAGCAATTTTTGAACTAACACTTCCAGCCTTTGAAAACGAAGCTCATTTAAAACACGGATTAAGAATAAAAGTTAAATCATTTAATATTTCATTTGATAATGAAATTGATTATATATTAAGTACTTTTTCGGAATAAACTTATGATTGAATATGAACTTTTTTATGAAAGATTAAATAACAAACGATGTTTAAAAAGTAATCGTATTTTGAATAAAGATGATTTTCTGATTAGTAGCAAAGAGTTCGTTAACTTATATCAAACTACATATAGTGAATCGGAATATAAATTTATAAAAAATATTATCTCATGTATACATGCAAATAATAGAAATATTTTATTATTAAATGAACTATTACTAAATAGAATTCAATCATTCTTTAATTTATTACTGAAATCAGACAAACAATATATTAAAGAGCGAGTTATACATTTATATATTTTCTTATTTTGGAACAAATTAACTGGAGATACTGAATTCATAAATAAAATAAAAAAAGAAGAATTGTTATACGAAGGTCAAGTTATTGATAATACAGATAAGTTTCAACAAAATTTACTACCGAAAATAGCAAATAATTGTGATTTAATCTATTATAACCACAAAGAAAGTACACTTGAGTTAATTGAGATAAAAAATGTTGATTTAGACGATAGAGCAATCGCTCAAATTCAAAGATATTATCGTAATACAAACTATATTTGTGAAACAATAGATCATCAACTAAGTATATTATATTTAAAACCAACATTAATAATTAAACATGAAAATTTAACTCAAAATCAAACTAAAACTTCACTTTTAGAACATTGGCAGACATTTCCAACATATTTTAAAGAATTATTGAATATATATAGTTTTGAATTTTGTTATACAAAAGAAACATTAAAACTCATTAATTTAAAACCAAAATTAAAATCATTACTAAAAAACAACTAACTATACAAATTTAGGATTATAATATGTCAAAAAAACAATATGAAGAACAAACAAAGAAACAAACAAAATGTGAATTTTTAATTAATGTGTATAATCTATCTTTTAATAATATAAATAGGCATATTACAATAGTTTGGCAATCAGTAAGTGTTTTAATTGCTTCATTTGTTTCAATTATATTTAGTGAAAAATATAACATATCAATTTATCCATCATATACTATATCACTTGGATGATAGCTCATCTATTAGATAGTAACACTTGGTATAGACGAAATATACATATTATAACAAATATAGAAAGACAAGAAAAGGTTACATTATTTTTTCACTAATCATCTAGAGCCTAAAAAGATTATAGATACTTTTCTTATTCAAATTTATTTTGCTTTAATAGTATGGTTTATATCTTTATTTTATACATTTTATAAAGCAACTAGAGAGGTTTAATTTAGTTTATTTCTTCACATCTTTAGCTTTTACTATGCTATGTATTTGTATTTTGTATACTTATCATAAAAAAATATTGAAAATATTAAAAAGTTACTACACGAATCTCCTGGTGTAAATATGAAAGATTAAGTTATGATAGCAATAATATTAATAAGAATGGAGAAATATGATTAATTTTTTACAAAACCGTACATTATTGAATAAATTAGAGATAAGTTCAAATTTTATAAGTCAACGTATGATATATGATTCTCATGCTATTCAATATTTGAGGGAATTACCTCCTAATTTCTTAGAATTACAATATAAAAGAAATAAAAAAGAAGAAATTACAAAACATTTAAAAAGTATATATTCAAATATAACTGATGAAAAAGTCGAAAATGTTCTATCTCGCGTTCAAAATTTAATTAAATATGTAACAAATACAAATAGAAAAGATTATGAAGATTTTACAAAACAACATAATTTTAAAGAAAAAAACTGGAAGAGAATTGAAAGATGTGAAGTTTGTGGTTTCAAATTTAGAATTCAATCAGATGCAACATTAGAACACGTTTTGCCTTTATCTTTGGGTGGAGCTGATAATGATACTAATTGGCAATTATTATGTAAATCATGTAATGGTCATAAAACAAATTACTGGGGAGTTTCTGATTTAAAACTTGTTGACTCCTTTATTTCTAAAGATATATTAAAACTTACAAAAGTTGAAGATATTCAAAAAAGACTTCCAAAAGATATTAAATATTTTATTATAGAATCTCAAAAAAGAAAATGTTCTTATTGCCAAAACACTAGTAGTGAAGCTAAAATAGAAGTAAAATTAGAACTTACCTCAGTTTTAAATATAGATAGTTTTAGTACAATATGTGAAACATGCATAAAAACAAAAAAAGTATCTAGAAATATATTATTAAATTAAAAAGGAGATAATGTGCCAAAATGGTTTACATTTCCATGCCAAATTATTAAACAAGCGAAAGATGCACCAGAAATTGCAGTTTTTACATGTGATGCGTATGATTTATTTGAAGTTTCAACAGTTTCAAGACTAGAGGAATCTAGTGATGGATATCAACGGATGATTAATAAAAAACGACAAAATGATATAAGCAAATACATTGATACTCCGAGAGCTCTTATTCCAACATCTATTGTGTGTGCTGCTGAAGAAAATGATGATTTAGTAAAAGTTGTCAATAAAAAACAAATAGAAGGTACAATAGATAGATGGACTGCTGATTTAAAGATAAAGTGTGATAAAAATAAAAAACCTTGCTTAGTGATTGATGGTCAACACAGATTGTATGGTATTGCTAGTTCTTCAAAACCCACTTTTCCAGTTTCTGTTAATCTATTATTAAATGCTAAAACAGTAACCCAAGTTTTACATTTTATCATTATTAATAATAAAGCTACAAGAATTGGGAATGCTTTAATCAATGAATTAAAAGGAAATATTGCCCATCTAAGCCAAAAAGAAGATGAAGAATTAGAACATTTATTGTCTCAACTTGGTGTGGAAAGCATTACAAATGAAACATTTATAAGTTTATTGAATGATGAGAAAAATGCTTTCGGTAATATTTTAGATTTCAAAACTAATAAGATGCAAGTGGTTAGTTCTCAAACTTTAAAAACATTAATCAAAAAAAGTAGAACTTCTGGATTTTTATCTAAAATAGATAATAATGATGAAAATCAAATTATTGCATACAACTATATGTGGGAAGGCATTAAAAAATCTTTTGAAAAAAGATGGGATTTCGAACTAAGTTTAGCTACTGAAGTTTTACAGAAACAAAAGACAAAAACAGATTTTAACAAAGAGAAAAAGATTTTTCATAGTGGTGCGATTGATGTTATTGGTGGATTATTAGATGATGAGTTAAAAACAACAGCCTATCGAAGAGAATGGGAAGAAAATATTAGCAAAGTTTATGATATTACGGTTAAGATATTATCAAAAGTACCAAAAAGTTTTTGGGAGGAAATTACAATAGATAATACTTCCAAAGGGAAAAGAGATTTTAGAGAAAAATTTGAAAAAGCAATTTTATAAGTATTTTTCCCATCCATCCTTTCTAATCAAACATGACGGGCACTCTCCACACCCATATCCCCAATCAAATTTGGTGATATGGTCATCGTTATAGCAAGTATGAGACTTTTCTAAAACTATTTCAAGTACTCCTTCATCTTTTGATAATCGAAAAATTTCTGATTTGGTTAAATTTATAAGTGGATAGTGGAATTTTATATTTGATTCACTTCCTAGATTCAGAGTTCTTTCAATATTTATTATAAATTCTTCCCTACAGTCTGGGTATCCCCTATAATCTGTTTGGTTAACCCCAATAATAATATTATCAATTTCTTGCTTTTGCGCAAAAGCATGTGCAAGTGTGAAAAATATTGCATTTCTATTGGGTACAAATGATGAGGGTAAGTTTGTTTTGACTCTATGATGGATAGAAATATCTTGAGTAGAATCTATAAGTGCAGAATCATTAAGTTGGGTAAAAGCACTGATATTCAGAAGTGTATTTGGTACACCTAAAATATCAGCTATTTTTTTGGCTTGCACTATCTCAATTTTATGCTTTTGACCATAATCAAAAGTAATCGTCTCGACAAAATCAAACCTATTTTTTGCCCAACCTAGACAAGTAGTACTGTCTTGCCCACCACTAAATACAACTAAAGCTTTCTTCATAACTTATCCTTTCAAAAGTTGTTGTAATAAGAAAATCCTAAATAAATCAATATCTTTACTTGTATTTTGTATATCCATTATATTTCGAATATATCCATCGTCAGCAAAATCATATTTACCCTTTTGCCAATCAATTTTATCTTTAATAGGTTCTAAATATTTCTCAAAATCTGAGATAATATATGACCCCTCTTCTAAATAATTGGGATTCTTTCTAAGAATCTTTTTATAAATGATATTCTCCATTATATTTGATAATGCCAATATTCCTACTCCATGAGTTAGCCTTGTTTTAGTAGGTGGTAATTTCCAATCTTTTGGAAAAGTTTTTTCTACTGCCCCCCAAAAAGCATTTAAAAGACTAACCATTGAATCAATGTCATTAGTAGCCTTTCCTGTTACAACATTTGATGTAAAATTAAACAAGGTTCCATTCATAAGACTCGCATTTAAAAGCTTTATAATCGTATTGTCTTTTATATATCCATCAGGAAAGGTATGTGTCTTTATTGTATGAAAAAAAGGAGAATGTGTTTGAGTATTTAATATGGAGATTAATTTATTTGGTATTAATTTATCTTTATATGTAGAAGGTAACTCACTATTAACTTCTGGCAACAACTCATATATAAGTGATTTTGCAAGTGGTTTAGTATTATTTATAAGAATAAATTGTTCTCTTTGTTCATCCGTATTATCTGTTATAAATGCATTAACAACAACCTCAAAATTCTTATTTTGAAGAGTATTCAGAGCTGTTGCTCTTTGTTGTCCATCAACTATTTGTCCATATATATTATCTTGAGGAATACAAATATAACCAAAATCATCATTTATTCTTTCATATTTAACATTTGAATCAAAACATACAACTATTGAATTTGCAAGTATAGAATTTTCATCTGTAAGATAATTAACTATCTCTTTTATATGTTTTGAAACTTCTATTCTTTGGTACCCTAATAGTCTACCGGTATCATCTCTTTTTATTCTATCAATTGATGCAAAATTTAGGATATCTTTTCCCATTGCTTTAAATGTATAGACTTCTTTATTATATTGTTTTATTTTTATTGCTGGAAATTTTAGCATATATTGTATTCCTTTCTTAATTCCTCTAATTCTCTTTGAAATTGCCATAAATTATGAAAACCTCGTCTTCTATTCCGATTTGAATTTCTAAATATAATTGTTTCTATCTTTACACTTTGACAAATCTCACATTGACATCGTTGCCAATATTTTGAGGAAAGAATATCTCTGTATTTGTCAATAGGTACTTTATCTCTAAAAAGAATTTCGTAATTTCCTAAATGCATTAGAACATTTTCTAAACTTTCATTCCCCTTATCATAAGAACGAATAGAGTCCAGTGCCTTTTTTTCTAAAATTTGGGCTATCTTTTGGTCAACAACACCAGAAGAAATTTTTCTTTTTAATGCAGGAGTACTTACTGCTGAGGGTATTCTTATTGCCGTATAATATTTAGTTGGAGTAAAATAATTATCTTTACTATCTTTAAATGCTTTGATTAATGGTGATGTTGAATCAAAACTAGTAATTTTATATTTTACAAATCTTTCAAGTTGTTTTGCTTTTGCAAAACCAAGAAGATGTAATCTTATTTCTAAACCAATTTCTTCTCTTACTGCTTTTACTATTTCTTCACAAGAATCAACATCCAAAGGAACCATTCCTCCGATTGCTATATAATCATAACCCATTTCAACAAGTTCTCTTGCAGCTTTTTTCATACTTAATGGGGACCAAGCCTGAATTACACCAATAGGATGAAATTCTACTTTTTGTTTTTTGCATTCTTTTAAAAATTCTCTTGCATTATTTATTGTAATATCATATCTCTTTTGCATCTCTTTTGTAACTTGAAACTTATCATCAAAGTCTGAATCAGTATCAAATCTTTTATCATATTGAAATATAATATGATCTACAGACATTCCATAGTCAAACATACATTCTTCATAATATTTAACGGTTTCATCTACTTTATAAGGAGGTTCATCAAGTTGATGATAACTAAATGCTCCGTTATCTCCAAAAACCTCACCTTCATAATATCGTAAAAATCGTTTGACCCCCTCCATTTTTAATCGGATGGTTTGTTCTGAAGAATATGCTCTACTAGATGATTTATAAACTCCATCATCTAATAATCCTCTCGAAATAAGCATACCATCATAAGGTTTCTTTTCAAAAACTTCATGTGGATATTTATCTGTTCTTTGAATTACTCTATTTTTTGAGAACTCATCATTTATAAAATCGTAATTAGGGTCTATTGTATCTTGACAATCTGCAAATATAAATTTCATGTTCTTTAAATCTCTTTATTAAATTGTCTAATTAAATATGCAGTTAACATTCTTTTATGTCCAGGAGTATTTTGTATTTCTTTCCATTCTAACCCTAATTCTTCCCATGTTCCACTAGACCATCGACAATATGATTTCAATTTAGTTAATTCTTTAACCACTCTTATTTCTATTTTTTTATCATGCGGATTAACATTTCTCATAATTGTATCCATCAATGCCCCTATAGCAAATATACCTGTTCCATGCATGAGCCTGCTTTGATTAGTTGGTTTTCCCCAATCTTCATGAAACACTTTCTTAACTCCATTCCAGTAAATATATATGATTTTTAAAATACTTTCATAATCTGTTTCTCCATTATTTGTATTTACATATGGAAATAAGCATCCGGCAGTATTATTTATTGAATTTCTTAAAATCGTAATAATAGAATTATGTGCAATTACTGGTTTAAATGTTCCATCATTTTCAATTGATACCTTTTGAATCAAGCCATAAAATGGTGATTTAGGCTCAAAATTTAGTGATTCTGTTATAGATGAAGGAATTTTCCTCGAATCTAGATCAGAAGGGAACATCCCATTGATTGTTGGCAATAATTCATCAATTAAACCTTTTGGTAGAGGTTTTGTTTTATTTACTCTAATAAATTGTTCTCTTTGTATTTCTAAATTATTCGCAATAAAAGCAATAACAGGTATTGGTAAATCTGGTTTATTACATTTATTTAAAGCCAAGGCTCTTTGTTGTCCATCAACAATCCAAGCTGGTCGGAATCCTTCTTCTTTAAGAGGAATACTTAAAATTCCACTCATAGAATATTTGTCCGAACTTAATTTACTTCCTCTTGCTTTTGTAAATTTTACTTCGTCGTTAATAGCTAAAAGAATTGAATTAGGAAATAAAATATTATCAGTATTTAAATATTCCAAAATATCATTTATATGTTTTTTAACTTCTTTTCTTTGTAATCCATGAAGTTGTCCTTGTTCATCCCTATGAATTCTAGAAATATCAGCAAAAGATAATATATCTTTTGCTGGTATAAAAAAACTGTATATTGTTTGACTATTTTGCTTTGTTTCTAAAGCTCTTGTTGTAAAACTATTTTTCATTATAAATACTCTTTTTTCTTTCATTAAATAACTTATGAAATCTTTTTTGCTCGCAAGAATAAACATTCTTTCTTAACATAAATAGACCTTTTGATGCTGATGAAACTTGTTCTTCTTGAATTTGTTTATCTATTATTTTTTCCAACTCTCTATTTGAAAGTTGTTTACCTTTCTTAGAAACCTCTATTTCATATTGATTTAAAAATATATTAATATGCTCTTGCAAAACATTATGATTTAATTCTAAATTATTTTTAACAATTTCTTTTGATAACCATCTTAGACATCTTTGTCCTAAATTTATTAAAGTTCCTGATTCATATTTATTAAATCTAGTATCAAAATTCAGAAAACTTTTACTGAAACTTAAATTATTCTCTTTTGAAACATTAATTATAAAAACTTTATCTCCATATTTATCAATTAAGTCTTCAATATATTTATTCATAGCATTTAAATATTCTTTAGATAAATAAATTAGTATTACAGAAGCATCTACTAATTTGGATATAGAATATTCATTTATTTTTTCCCACCACATTTCATTTGGAAAATGTCTGGATACACTATCTAGTTGATTTCTTGAAAAGGTTATTCCATAAGATGAAATGATTTTATTTGAATCAATTAATCCATAGCCAGCAGAAGCAATCAGCACTAATGTAGAAAATTTTATATTAAATTCTTTCTCTGTATCTAAAACTGCCTTCCAAGAAACACCTTTATACAAATCTCTAGCTTTTAGATTCTTATATTCAGATTTTTCAAGATTCATTTTCCATTCTGAACTTATTTTATCAATAGTATCATTATTATAATTTCTAAATAAATGTATCTCATTTGGTAATACTTTTTTACCATTTGTACAATTTGTTATTATATATACCATACTACACTTTCAGTTTTATTTAATGTTATATTATATCTATAAATGTATTCTATTTTTATTAATTTATGCATCTCATTCCTTTAAATATTTGTATAATCTAACTATTCAATACTCTATTATCATATTATTTTTTACACATGATTTTTTATCTTATTATCTTTAAATACAAAATATTGTACAATCGTGCAAAAAGAAGGTATTCAACATATGAAAAATCTATTATCAATTTTTATTGAATATGACATAAAACAAAAAGAAGCATAATATGCAAGTCTATTTATATGCAAAAAGTGGGCATACAGTTGGACTTGACGCAACAAGAAGATGTGCAGCAATTGCAAATGCTTTAAAAGAGTTTGATCCTATTTTATGTACAAGTGACTTTAGAGCAGGAGCCTTTGCAAAAGATTATTTAGGTGTTAAAAAATATGTAAATATTGATGTTGTAAGAAATTTACATAATATCATGCAAAGAAGAGATATTTTAATTTATGAAACACCTGAAGTAAATGAAGATATGAGAAAAGACATGAGTGAATTTTGTACTTTACTTTATGGAATTGGTGAAGAACTAAATGAGATTATTGTTGATAAATCTATTTACATTAAAAATGAAAATCCTACTATTGAAAAAACTATCTTTTTTGGAGATGACGATTATCATAATCTTCTTTTAGGAATAATTGAAGATTCTAAAAAATATGATATTAATCTTTTAATGGGTCACTATTTCTTTTTAGGGAATGAAAAAATATTTGTTAATCATTTTTCAAATATTATTGATGAAGAAGAGTATGTTCAAACAATACAAAATTCAAAATACCTATTAACCGCATCTCTTCAAACAGCTCTTGAATCTCTTTCTTGCGGTAATAAACCAGTATTATTTAAAAGGATTGATAAAAGCTATGATGAAGAATTAATTAAAAAATTAAATCTTCCTCTTATTCAATCAGACAATTTAGAAGAATTGATAAACCAATTTGAATTAATCATAAAAGATTATCCTATTATCACAAATTTTAAATGTACAGATTTTAAAATTATCAGCTCAGAAATAAAAGAAAAAATTGAATTATTTAATAAACTAGTAAAGATATAGTACTTAATGAATATTTATATATAAGTAAATCTTATGATTTATTATGCAAATTATAAGGTTGCTTTATATAAAATTAAAAAAATTATGAAGGTTTTATAATGGATAAAGAAAATGAATTTTTAAAAAAAACTCCTTACAGATATAAAAGATATATTGGTTACTTAATAGCTAGTATTGTTGCATTAAGTTTACCCTTTATTAAAATTAATGGAAATCACATTTTTCTATTATCTTTTGATAAAAAGCAGCTACATTTATTAGGAACTGCATTTGATATGCAAGAACTTTATTTGATGCCATTTTTATTAATGCTTTTATTTTTAGGAATTTTTGCTGCTACTTCACTTGGAGGAAGAGCATGGTGTGGTTGGACTTGTCCCCAAACAATTTTTAGGGTAATTTATAGAGATTTAATTGAATCAACACTTTTAGGCTTAAGAAGAATCAAAAATAAACAAAAAGATCCTGATTTATCAAAAGCAGAAAATAAAACAAAAAAAGTTATTGGATTAATCCTTTGGACATGTTTATCAATTATTGCTGCATCTAACTTTTTATGGTTTTTTGTTCCTCCTGAAGATTTTTTTGCTTATTTGCAAGATCCAGCAGAACATCTATTTTTAATTGGATTTGTTTTAGCAATTGCAGCATTTTTGGTTTATGATATAGTATTTTTAAAAGAAGATTTTTGTATTTATATCTGTCCTTATTCAAGGGTTCAATCTGTTTTATATGATAATGACACATATCAAGCGATTTACTCTACAAATAGAGGTGGAACAATTTATAATGATCATCATGAAAAAATTATTTTTAAAGTAAAAGATTTACCAGAACCTACAAATGAATGTACTACATGTGAATCTTGTGTAACAGTTTGCCCTACTCATATTGATATTAGAAAAGGTTTACAACTTGAATGCATAAACTGCCTAGAGTGTGTAGATGCATGTACAACAGTAATGGGGAAATTAGGGAAACCTTCTTTAGTTCAATGGTCAAGTACAAATCAAATTAAAAATAATATTCCTACAAAAATAATTAGAAAATCATCTATTATGTATTTTGTTGCTTTAGTTGTTGTAATTGGATTATTATTTGTAATGGGTGGAGAAAAAGAGTATATGCTTTTAAATATTAATAAAACTACACAGCTTTATAAAGTAAAAGAGAATAATCTTGTTACTAATAATTATGTTTTATTATTTCAAAATACAGAATCAAAAGTTATGACTTATGAGTTAGAAATTGTTGATAATCCAGATATTAAAATTACAAGATTTGAATCATTTAGTTTAAGTCCTGGAAAACTTGCAAAAAAAGTAATAATTTTAGAAACTGACAAAATTTTAGTCAATGATAACACTAAAGATACACCTATAACGGTTACCTTAAAAGCCTTTGCAAAAGAGGACCCAACAAAAGTTGTAGTATTCAGAAAAGCCGTATTTATCTATCCTAGATTAGATAAATTACAACAATAAAACCTAGATAAGAGAAATCTCTTATCTAGCCTAACTTAACTTACTTATCAACAAAACTTAGATACAATCGCGATTATATATTTAACAACTATTTTTATGGAGTATTTTTAATGACAAAATTCATTTTTGTAACAGGTGGAGTTCTTAGTTCACTAGGAAAAGGTATAACTTCTGCTTCTATTGCAACAATATTAAAACAATCAGGCTTTAAAGTGAGTATGCTGAAAATCGACCCTTACTTAAATGTAGATCCAGGAACTATGAGTCCATTGGAACATGGGGAAGTTTTTGTTACAGCAGACGGTGCTGAAACAGACTTAGATTTAGGAAATTATGAAAGATTTATTGATAAAACTTTAACTAAAAAAAATAGTTTTACAACTGGACAAGTTTATCAAAGTGTAATTAAAAGAGAAAGAGAAGGTGGTTACTTAGGAAAAACTATTCAAGTGATTCCTCATGTAGTTGATGAAATAAAAGAAAGAATTTATGCTGCAACTGAAGATAATGATTTTTTAATTATTGAGCTTGGTGGAACTGTTGGAGATATTGAAGGTTTACCATTTATGGAAGCGATTAGATCAATTAGACATGAACTTCCAAAAACAAATACTATGAATATCCACTTAAGTTTAGTACCTTATATTAAAGCAGCTGGTGAACTTAAAACTAAACCAACGCAACACTCGGTTCAAGAGTTAAGAAGAATTGGTATTACACCTCATATGTTAGTTTGTAGAACTGAAAGAGAACTTCCAAAAGCTTTAAAAGATAAATTAGCATTAGCTTGTGATATTGATAGAAATGCAGTTATTGAAGCTGGAGATGCGCAATCTATTTACCAAGTTCCTTTACAGTTTATTAAAGAAGGGATTTTAACTCCTTTATCTGAACATTTTAATATTAAGATTAAACCAAACATGGAAAAATGGGATACTTTAGTTAAAAATATTTTACTTCCTCAAGGTGAAGTTACAATTGCATTTGTTGGAAAATATTTAGATTTAAAAGAGTCATATAAATCACTAATTGAAGCACTTATTCATGCAGGTGCGCATTTAAGTACTAAGGTAAATATTCATTGGTGCGATAGTGAAAGAATAGAAGATGTTGGAGCTTATGATATTATTGGAAATTCTGATGCTATTTTAGTTGCTGGTGGATTTGGACAAAGAGGTGTTAATGGAAAATTAGCGGCCATAAAATATGCAAGAGAAAATAAAATTCCATATTTAGGTATTTGTTTAGGAATGCAATTAGCAATTATTGAATTTGCAAAAAATGTACTTGGTCTTGAAGATGCAAACTCTATTGAATTTGATCCAAATACAAAAAATCCTTTGATTTATTTAATTGATGAATTTATTGACCAAAGTGGAAATAAACAAATTAGAACGCATGAATCACCAATGGGTGGAACAATGAGATTAGGTGAGTATCCATTTGAACCATTAAAAGGAACTCATTTACAAAAAGCTTATGGAAACAATGAAATCTATTATGAAAGACATAGACATAGATATGAAGCAAATCCAAAATATAAACAAGTATTAGAAGATGCTGGAATGATTATTTCTGGGCAGTCTAATGGATTAATTGAAGCTATTGAATTAAAAGATCATCCTTGGTTTGTTGGAGTTCAATTCCATCCAGAATTTACATCACATTTAGAAACACCAAATCCTATTATTTTAGAGTTTGTAAGACAAGCAACTAAAAATAAATAATGTCTAAAATAACAAAAAATAGACTTTTTGAACTTCTATCAGCAAGGCATTTGAATAATCCTTATTCAAAGCTTGCTGACCTTCCTTCACCTGACAATTTCAAAGATATTCACATAGCTACAAAAAGAATCAAAAAAGCTATTTTAGAAAAAGAGACTATCACAATAGTTGGAGATTATGATGTTGATGGTGTAATCTCAACAACAATTATGTTGGATTTTTTTAATACAATAAATGTAAAAGTAAATCATATTATTCCAAATAGGTTTGAACATGGATATGGTTTATCTACTAAAATTGTTGATTTAATTAATGAAGGTTTGGTAATAACTGTTGATAATGGAATTTCTGCTTATGAAGCTTCTGTTAAATTAAAAGAAAAAAATATTGATTTAATAATTACAGACCATCATACAGTAGGAGCAAAAATTCCAATTGCACTTGCAATAATAAACCCAAAACAAGCTGATTGTAACTTTGAATTCAAAGATATTTGTGGTGCTCAAGTTGCTTGGTATTTATGTGCTGCAATTAAAAAAGAGATGAATTTAGATGTTAATATGTCAAACTTTCTTGATTTACTTTGTGTGGCAATTATTGCTGATATTATGCCAATGACAGCACTTAATTATACTATTGTAAAACAAGGTCTTAAAAAAATAAAAACCTCATCGAGGGAAGCTTTTAAGAAACTAAATGAAATTATGTCAAAAGAAATTTTTGTTTCTGATGATGTTGGCTTTTTTATTGCTCCAAAATTAAATAGTGCAGGAAGAATGGATGATGCTAGTGTTGCATTATCATTTTTACTTTCTAAAAATTCTTTTCAAGCAAATGAAAGTCTAGGATTACTAGATGAATTGAATAATTACAGAAAAACTCTTCAAGAAGAAATTTCAAAAAAAGCAGAATCAAAAACCAATAAAAATGACAATGCTGTTATTGTTTGGGGAGAAGATTGGCATGAGGGTGTAATTGGGATTGTTGCTTCAAAACTATCAAATTCACATAAAAAACCAGCTTTTATTTTTTCTATTCATAATGGAATTGCAAAAGGAAGTGCTAGGGCAAATTCTAATATAAATTTATATGACATTATTACAAAAGCAAATCATTTATTATTGGGATACGGTGGGCATAAAAATGCAGCAGGATTGTCTTTAAAAGTAGAGAATCTTGAAGAGTTTAAATCTATTATAAATAAAGAATTAGAGTGTTTTAAAGAAGATTTACATATAGAACCTATAACTTTAGGAGAACTTGATGTATCAAGTGTTGACTTAGAATTTTTATCAATAATTGAACAATTTGAACCTTATGGATTAGAAAATCATAGACCCATATTTAAAATTTCAAATACTTCTTTAGTAAAATATACCCTAATTGGAAAAGACAAAAACCATTTAAAATTAACTTTAAATAGTGATGGATTTGTATTTGAAGCTTTAAAATTTAATGATTCAACTGTTGATTTAGCTTCAAATCTAAATTTAGTTGTATCAATTAGTAAAAATGAGTTTAGAGGAGAGATAACTCCTCAATTTTTAATTCAAGATTTTTTATAAAACAACGTGTGGACGAGGAGTAGAAGTTTGTCTTTTATTACCGTCTTGTAATCTTTCAACTTCTAAACCTAAAATTTCATCATCAATTTCTGTTTTTTCATAAGATGAAGATAAAATATTTCCATTTCTAATATCAATCAATTTTATAAATACATTTAAACTTTTACTAGTTAGGGAGTATGTTCCAACCACAGCATATTTTTCTTTTGTAATTTTAGAAGAAACGATATTGTCTTTATTTCGTGTTAATAAGTTAAAACCATTTGTCCCAAATTCAAACTCTTTTCCCAACTCTATTTCTCTTACAATAATATTTTCAGAAACTAAACTATCTTTTAGCATACTAGAAAGTAAAAATCCTAATTGAGATTTATTTTTTAATTTATCTAAATTAACAAAATCAGATACTAAAACAGCTTCTTGCAATGAAATATTTTTTTTGATTTTACTTACAGAGTCAGCAACAAGTTTTGAAACTAAATAATGAAAGTTATTTGACCCTGTAATAGGGTTTTTATAAACACACGAACTAAAAGAAAGAACTAAGAAAATTGGAATTATAAAAAATTTCAATTTTCCTAAAAATTTAAATATCATTTTGACGATCGTTCTTTTATTATATTTATAGTTCTTGCTGGGGCGCAATCTTTAAAGATTATACAATCATTTATAATACCGTGTTCATACGTTGCTCTGGCACTTGTAATTATTTTACCTGTGATATTATCTATTACTCTTGCATTTAACATGATTTTACCTGATAATCTTGAGTAAGTTCCTACAACAACATAAGTATTAGGTATTTTATTTTTTAGCTCATGGGGTTTTCTTGAGATAAAATATTCACCTTCATCATTTATAGAAATAGCCATTTGACCTCTAAATTCAGTAATATCAAAACCTCTATTTGAAAGTTCATTAATCAAACTTTCACTAACAACTCTTCCGAATTCAGTAGTTTTTTTAAATTCATCTAGTCTAACAAAAGAAGTAATTAACACCGGTTTGTTTGTATCCATCTTTTTATTTTGTAACATTTGGGCAGCTAGTGATGCAATTGTCGATTCTAGCGTATTTTGGGTAGTAACATTTTTTTGCATATCTGCTGCAACTTCTAAATGTTGCTTAGTAGTTTGTACTTTATCATATTCTTTTGCTATTGGATCATTGCTTCTACTTACTGTGCACCCTGTTACAAAAAATAAAAATATACCCGCTAATATACTTGACTTAAGAATACTTTTAAACATTAAAAACCCCTTTTCATAATTATTTAAATTTTATTTAAAGTTTGCTTAGATATTCTTGAATGATTGTTTATTACTTTAAAGGGACTATTATACCTTAGATTAGAAGCTTTGTGATTTAAATCATAATAATATATAATCAATAAAATTTATAAGGAAAAAATTATGGCAAATATTTTAATACCTATCTCAAATGGATTTGAAGAAATTGAAGCTATTTCAATTATAGATGTTTGTAGACGTGCAAATATTGAAGTTACAATTGCAGCAGTTGAAGATTTAACAACAATTGGAGCTCACAATATTAAAATTCAAGCCGATTGTAAAATAGAAGATATTTCTAGTGATAACTTTGATATGATTGTTTTACCAGGTGGACTTCCTAATGCTTTTACTCTTGCAGAAAATTCAAGAGTTCAATTATTATTAAAAGAGTTCAAAGATAAAAATAAAAAGATTGGTGCAATTTGCGCAGCACCTTATGCTTTATATAAAGCAGGAGTATTAAATAAGAATTATACTTGTTATCCTAGTTTTGAAAAGAAAATAAAAGAAGATGGTTATTTTTCAAATAAAGACATTGTTATTGATGACAAGGTAATCACTTCAAGAGGACCTGCCACTGCTATGATTTTTGCACTTGAAATTGTAAAAATACTTTGTGATGAAAAGATTTATATTGAGGTAAAAAATGGTTTATTAGTAAACTAAAATGAAAATACCTACAAATAATTTAGCTCTTGCCCTTGGTGGCGGAGTTGCTAGAGGTGCTTTTCATTTAGGAGTTCTCGATTTTTGCGAAACACATAATATTAATATAAAAGCATATAGTGGCTCATCAATTGGTTCAATTATAAGTGCTTCTCATGCTAGTGGAGTAAAAGCAAAAGAACAACTAAAAATATTTTCTTCCAAAGAAATACGGCAAGTTTTAAAATTTAATTTTTTTAGAAATGGCTTATTGAAAATTGATTCTACAAATAAGATAATAAAAGAACTTCTACCAATAGAAAATATTGAAGATATTCCAAAACCTCTTTGGATTAGTGCTTATGATTTAAAGAAAAAGGAACTTCACTATTTTAATAGTGGAAATACTTTAACTTTATGTCTAGCTTCAAGTGCTTTATTTCCTGTATTTAAGCCTATTTCTTATAATGGAATGTATTTGATTGATGGAGGATTATTTGATAATATTCCAATAAAACCTCTTGAGAATAAAGGTTATGATATTTATGCTATTGATTTATTCGCAAAAAGTAACGAACATAAAAGCAAAAAATTTAATCCAATAAAATCTATAAAAAAATCACTTTTTAAGCAACTCCATTCAAATCACAAATATTCTTTAGAAAACACAAACTATTATTTAGGAAGTCCTCATATAAAAAACTTTTCATTATTTACTTTTCAAGAGCTAGAAGATTGTTTTAAATTAGGTGTTAAAGAAGCTCAAAATCATTTTTTGGATACACTATAAATAAAAACTGAAAAGATTTATATTATGTCTGATACACCAAAATTTACCCATCTTCATTTACATACAGAATATTCCCTACTTGATGGTGCAAATAAAATAAAACCCCTTGCTAAAAAAGTAAAAAAAATGGGAATGACAAGCGTTGCTATGACTGACCATGGAAATATGTTTGGCGCAATTGATTTTTATAATGCCATGAGAGCAGAAGGAATTAAACCAATCATTGGAATGGAAGCTTATATTCACAATAGTGAAGATATAGGTGATAAAACAAATAGACAAAGATTTCACCTTTGTTTATATGCAAAAAATGATGTTGGTTACAAAAATCTAATGTTCTTAAGTTCACAAGCTTATATGTTCGGTTTTTATTATTATCCTCGAATTAACAAACAACTTCTAAGAGATAATTCAGAAGGATTAGTTTGTAGTGCTGCTTGTTTACAAGGTGAAGTAAACTGGCATTTAAACACTCAAAGCGAAAGAAATGTTAAAAATGGTGCAAAAGGATATGAAGAAGCAAAAAGAATTGCTTTAGAATATAAAGATATTTTTGGTGAAGATTTTTATTTAGAGATTATGAGACATGGAATTGGTGACCAGCATTTTGTTGATGACCAAATTTTAAGAATCTCAAAAGAGACAGGAATAAAAGTAGTTGCTACAAATGATACTCACTATTTAGAGCAAAAAGATGCTGATGCACACGAAGCATTTATGTGTATTGCAATGAATAAACTTTATGATGATCCAAAAAGATTAAGACATAGTGTTCATGAGTTTTATCTAAAATCACCAGAGCAAATTGCAAAATTATATGCTGATATTCCTGAAGCCCTAGAAGCTACTCAGGAAATAGCTGATAAATGTAATTTGGAAATAAAACTTGGAAACCCAACTCCTCCAAATTTTAAATTTACTAGACAAAAATCAGAAATTTCAAATTTAGTTTTACCAGAACCTGATGTTGAATATTCTCTTGAAAATGATAAAATTTTATTTATTCATGAGTGTAGAATTGGACTTGAAGATAGATTAAAAATTGTTCCACTAGAGCAGCATCAAGAGTATAGAGATAGGCTTGAAGTTGAAATTGAAATCATAAACAATATGCGGTTTCCAGGATATATGTTGATTGTTTGGGATTTCGTAATTGTTGCAAAAAAAATGGGAATTCCTGTGGGTCCTGGACGGGGTTCTGCTGCTGGAAGTTTAGTTGCCTTTTCACTAAAAATTACAGATATTGACCCTATTCCTTATGGTTTACTTTTTGAGAGATTCCTAAATCCAGAGAGAATTTCAATGCCCGATATTGATATGGACTTTTGTCAAGCAAGACGTGGTGAAATTATTGATTACGTTGTTCAACAATACGGACGAGCAAACGTTGCTCAAAT
>JAQVLW010000038.1 GCA_028703945.1 Aliarcobacter sp.
TCTATAATTCCTGTTGTTGTTAATGTTCCTACTCCTGCGCTAGTCGAGTTTACAGCTCCCGTTAAATTACCTTTTATATCTACTGTTCCTGCTCCAATATTTGTATTTGTCGCATAAACATCATTTGCAAATGTTACTGTTTTCCCAGCTGTTCCATTTGCATTTATCTCTTTTAAATTATTTGTTGCATCTCCAACTTGTCCACTTACTGTTGAAGTTCCTGTTAGATTTAATGTCCCTTGATTTGGTGCATCTGTTGTTACGCTTGAGTTTATATTTTTACCATCTGCTAGGTTTACTATTCCATTATCATTATATCTTAGAGCTGTTCCTGTATAATTACCATTTAAATTTACAGTCCCTGTTCCTTCTACATCTAAATTTGTCGCATAAACATCATTTGTAAATGTTGAAGTTCCATTACCTGCGTTTACTTCTGCTAATTTATTCCCATTTCCAACTTGTCCTGTTACAGTTTGAATTCCACCTGCTAGTGTTAAAATACCCATATTTGCATCTGCTGTTGTAATTGTCGAAGTTATATTTTTCCCACTTGCTAGTATTAATTCTGAGCTATTTGTTGTTCCATCACTATTATCATTATTATTGTTATTTAAAACTGTACTATTTGCAAATACATTTCCATTTATTGTTGTTTTTGAATAATTTCCTAAAACTGTATCACTTCCAATATTCAAGGTATTTAAATCTAAAGATGTTGAGCTTCCTATATTTCCTGTGATTGTCTGATTTACACCCGTTGTAGTTAATATTCCTTTGTTATTTCCAGTTGTTACTACATTCCCTGTTAAATCTGAATTTAAAACTACTGTTCCAGCAGCACTAAATTTTAAATCATCTACTGGACCAGTAGAAACATTAACTGCACTCTTAAAAGTAGTTGTACCTACTGCTGCAACATCTATTGAACCTGCATTTACAGTTCCATTAAATACTATATTATCACCATTAAGTTTTATATTTCCATCGCTTATAGCTGTGTAACCAGATACAGTATTATTCCCTTGAAAAATCAAATTAGCTGCATAATCAATTGAAGTTGGTGTCGATGTTAAAGAATAAGTTGAAGTACTAGAAACCGGAACATAAGTAGGAGATACAGGTGCAGAATAAAGAGTACTACCTTGTTTAGTAATATTATTTGCATTTGCACCAGATGCAAAAGTAAGCTCTAATTTTAAATAATCTGGATTTTGATTAAGTATATAAGCGTCTTGTAATGGTCCATAATAATCTGTAGAAGTAGAGGTTGGAATATAAAAACTATTTGCCCAAGAAGTTGGAGCAAATATTACATTATCTACAGTTGCAGCATTTCTTGTATCAGTATTATTACCATTAGTTGCTGTATTTGTTGCTGTTTCAACCGTAACACTACCACTGGTAAGAGGACTAAGTACAGTACTTGTTCCCGTAAAATAATCTGTAGCATTAGCTTTTGTACTACCAAGTGTTAGCGTTCCACCTATTAAGGCAATACTAAACGCTAAACCTATTTTTCCACCTTTTAAAATACGAAATCTCGTATTCATAACTCTGAATGAATTCATCCTTTAGAGTTCTCCTTAGTTTTTCAATACATCATAATTGTACTTATTATACCTAAGAAACCCAAAAAATAGCTAATTTTAATTATAAAAAAAGCTATTTATTTTTCTAAAGTATCTCTCTATTCCATCAAAAGAGTGATTTCCACCCTCTTCTATTATAAGTTCTGTATCTTCAAGCTTTAAAGCTGCTTCAGTAAAATCTAAAACCTCATCTTCTTCTTGTAAAAGTGTTATAAAATTTTGTGGATTTTTAATATATGCTACTTCATAATTTTTCAAAGATTTTATATGACCTTTTGTAAATTCAAATCTTGAATTATCATAATAATTAGTAACAAACTCTACACCTTCATATCTATCCAAACTTCCACAAGGATTTACAGCTGGATTTATTAAAACTGCTTTTAAATCATACTTATTTGCTAAAAATAAAGCATAAAACCCACCCAAAGATGAACCAACTAAATAAACATCTTCTTCTTTACTTAAAAAAGCTTCTATAATTTGCTCTAGTGTATCAATCGCTAGATTAGGGATTGTAGGAAGTGAAATTGTAATAACTTCATCTTCAAAATACTCTTTAAATTTTTGGGGTTTTGTTCCAAAACCTGAACTTGCAAATCCGTGTATATATATTATCATCTTATTTTTTCCTATTTTTCAATTTCATTTCTCAAGGCATTTCGTGAAGCTTTATCAACAAGATTAAAAATAATATCAATCTCATTTTTTAAACTATTTTTTTTATGCCCTTTAACTTTTATGAGAATTATATTTAATTTATCTGTTTTTTCAAAAAAATCTTTATACAATTCATGATTATTCATAAGTTTTCCCGATGATGAGTGAAAATTATTTTTTTCTAATCTTTCTCGTCTATCTTGTAAACCTATAATATTTTGGCAATCAGTATAAATTTCTATAATTACATCTTTATCATTTATTTCTTCCAAACTCCAAAGTAATGTTTGAAGTTCTAGTTTTGTTGAAGAGGTGTCTTCAAATCTTTTTGTTTTTATATCTTTTTTCATCTCTTCAAAAGAAATATCTTTATTTTTTAAAAGTAAATAAGCACCAAAGCCTACTTTTTCTTGTGGGTTTACACTTGAATCTGTGAATAGTTTTATTTTTTTCATTTTGGATTGTATTGTATTTTATATTACAAAATGTCATATTTTATAAAGCATAATATTTATTTCATTATAATTGCACCATAAAATAGCTAGGAAATAAAATGGCAAAAAAGAAAATATCACTTTTTGAGTGTCAACATTGTGGAGAACAATCTACAAAGTGGCTAGGAAAATGTCCAAATTGTGGTTCGTGGGATTCATTTATAGAATTAAATCAAGAACAACAAGAGGTTTTAAAACACTCATCAAAAATTATAAACACTACTTCAAAAGCAATACCAATTACACAAATACAACAAGATAATGTAACAAGATTTTCTTCTTTTAATGATGAGTTTGATTTAGTTTTAGGAGGAGGGATAGTTCCTGGAAGTTTAACTTTAATTGGTGGAAGTCCAGGAGTTGGAAAATCAACTCTTCTTTTAAAAGTTGCTGGGAGTATCTCAAAATCTGGGAAAAAAGTTTTATATGTTTCAGGAGAAGAAAGTGCGGGACAGATAAAACTGAGAGCAAATAGACTTGATGCAAACCATGATGATTTATTTTTACTTAGTGAAATAAAACTTGAAGAGATACAAGATGAACTTTTGAGACAAAATTATGAAGTTGTAATCATTGACTCAATTCAAACTATTTATTCTTCAAATCTAAGCTCAGCTCCTGGAAGTGTTTCACAAGTGAGAGAAATTACTTTTGAATTAATGCGTAAAGCAAAAGAATCAGATATTGCAATGTTTATAATAGGTCATATTACAAAAGATGGAAGTATTGCAGGTCCTAGAGTTCTTGAACATATGGTTGACACAGTTTTATATTTTGAAGGGGAAGCAAGTAGAGAACTGAGAATGCTAAGAGGTTTTAAAAATAGATTTGGAAGTACCAGTGAAATTGGAATTTTTGAGATGACAGCGGAGGGATTAATAAGTGCAAAAGACATAGCTTCAAAGTTTTTTGATAAAAGCAAAGCACAAGCTGGTTCTGCCCTTACAGTTGTTATGGAGGGAAGCCGTGCTATAATCTTAGAAGTTCAAGCACTTGTAACTGAAAGTACATATCCAAATCCCAAAAGAAGTGCAACAGGATTTGATGCAAATAGACTAACTATGCTTTTAGCACTTCTTGAAAAAAAGATTGATTTACCCCTAAATAACTATGATGTTTTTATAAACATAAGTGGTGGAATAAAAATCAAAGAAAGTTCTGCTGATTTAGCTGTAATTGCAGCAATAATCTCTTCATATAGAGATAGACCTATTTCAAAAGAATCTGCTTTTATTGGAGAAGTTTCACTAACGGGTGAAATAAAAGATGTTTATTCTATTGATATAAGACTAAAAGAAGCCCAAGCTCAAGGAATGAAAAAAGCTGTAATTGCACAAAAAACAAATCTAAAACTTGATATTAAAACATATGCAGTTGATGAAGTATCAAAAATGATAGAACTATTTTAAGGAAAAGAATGATTGATTTAGAAAATAATACACAATTTGAAATAAATATTTCAAGTTTAGAAAAAATTGTTGAAACCCTAACAAAAAAAGATATAGAACTTCTTGTTGTAAGAAATGATGAAATTCGTATTTTAAATAAAGAACATAGAAAAATAGACAAAGCAACTGATGTTTTGAGTTTTCCTCTTGATTATGATTTTGTAAATATGCCATTAGGTTCAATTGTAATTTCAACTGATTTTGTAGAAGAAAAATCAAAAGAGTATGGACACGAGTTTAATGAAGAGTTTTCACTATTATTTATTCATGGAATTTTACATCTTCTAGGATATGACCATGAAATTGACAATGGAGAGCATAGAAATAAAGAAGAAGAACTGATAAAACAGTTTAATTTGCCTGATAGTTTAATAGTTAGGAATTCCTAAAAAAAATAGCCTAGTTAAACTAGACTATTTTGAACATTTAGGACAAAGACCAGCTAAAATTATATTTGTTGAATCAATTTTAAATGAACTTAATTTTGAAGCTTCGATTAGAATACTTGAAGTATCTAACATAACATCCTCAATATCTCCACAACAAGAACAAGCCAAATGAGCATGTTCTGTTTTAACTAATTCATAAACAGATTTTGAATTTGGTATTTTTACTTCTGAAAGAAAAACTTTTTCAATCATTGCATTTATATTTTTATAAATAGTTGCTAATGATACTGATGGGAACTTAGATAATAGTTTTTTGTATAAATCATCAATGTTCATGTGACCGTTTTTATAAAGTTCTTCAACAATTGCTACTCTTTGTGGAGTAACTTTTAAATCATATTCTTTTAATAAATTTGTATAATTTGTCATTAAAAACTCCCTTTGCGCGAAATAATACTATTTTAATATTTATTTCCACATAAATTATATTTAGCTATAAATATATATTTTATAACTAGACATGAGAATTATAACATAAAAATTTTCAAAGGATAATAATTTTCTTTTAAGTTAAGATATTTTATAATTCACATATAATAATTATTATCCTTAAATAAAATATATTTTATATCTAGGCAAATAAAATTATAAATGTTATAATAAAAAAATTTAATGTAGGAGTTAAAAATGAGACAATATGAAACTTATAAATGTAACAAATGTGGAAACGAAGTAGAAGTACAAAATGTTGGTGGTGGAACTTTACACTGCTGTGGGCAAGAAATGGAGTGTATAACAACAGATTTAACTTCTGTCGTATTAATGAAAGCTTTTGCTGGGGAATCAATGGCAAGAAATAAATATGAATATTTTGCAAATGTAGCACAAAAAGAGGGTTATAGAGATATAGCTGAGCATTTCCAAAGAGCTGCAAACAACGAAAAAACTCATGCTAAACTTGAATTAAAAGCATACAATGTTTTAAATTACGACAAAGAGTTTGGTAATACAAGTGAAAATCTTCAATATGCAATTGATGGTGAATCTTATGAAAATATAACTATGTATCCAGATTTTGCAAAAGTTGCAAAAGATGAGGGTCATGCAGAAATTGCAAAATTATTAACTATGATTGGTAAAATCGAAATCGAACATGAAAATATGTATAGAATGCTAAAAAATAGATTAGATTCAGAAAAAGAGTTTGTTAGTGATGAAGAAGAAGAGTGGATTTGTGAAGAGTGTGGACATATTCATAGGGGTAAAAAAGCTTTAAAAGTTTGTCCTGTATGCAAACATCCTCAAGAGTATCAATCAAGATTAAATTCTAAAAAATAGTTTAACCTCTAAAAAATAATATCTTCGATAACATTACAAAAAATTTATCGGAGATATATTTGTTAAAAATTCTATTCCTAGTTTTACTCACACTAACACTTAATGCTAATACTTTTTCTATAGCTTCTTATAATGTAGAAAATTTCTTTGATTTAAATAATGACAATGATGAATATAGTGAATTTATACCAAACACTAAATCAAACTGGAATCAAAATACTTTTAATATCAAAGTTAATAATCTAGTAAAAGTTTTAAGCGATGTTAATGCTGATATTATAGCTTTACAAGAAGTTGAAAATAGAGAATTAATGCAACTCTTATTGAAAAAACTCCCAAATTATCATTATTTTTCTTTTATAAAATATCCAGATTCAGCTATTGGTGTAGGATTTTTATCAAAAATAAAAATAAAAGAAAATAGACAGTTAGATGTAAAATTTACTACCAAAGTTTATAGACCAATACTTGAAACAACTTTTATATATGAAAATGTTGAATTTAAAGTTTTTAATAATCATTGGCCATCAAAAGCTGTAGGAGAGAGTTATAGAATAAAATATGCCAAAGATTTACAAGAAAGAATAACTGCTCTTCCCAAAGATTATGATTATATAATAGTGGGTGATTTTAACTGTGATTATAATGAAATGCAAACTTTTAAAACAAATCAGAAATTAAATAATAGTTTAGGAATCACAGGAATAAACCATATCTTAAATACAGTAATTAATGATAATTTTATTACTTATGATGATATATTAAAAAGTGAAAAAAGAGTTCATTATAATTTATGGCTAGAAATGCCAACAAATGAAAGATTTTCAAGTAAATTTAGGAATCAAAACAATACTCCTGATAATATTTTAATTCCCGCTGCTTTATTTGATACAAAAAAAGTATCTTATGTTCCAAATTCTTTTATGGTTTTTAAACCTGAATATTTATATGAAAATAATATTGTAAAAAGATGGAAAATGAGTGAAGAAAGATTTAATAAAACTCATATGGGAAGTGGTTATTCTGATCATCTTCCAATTTATGCAAAATTTTCTGTGGATGAGAAAGATACTAATATTTTAAAAAAACAAGAAGTAAAAAGTCAAAAAAAAGAAGAAACAGCAAATATTTCAGATTTATATAAAAAAGAAAAATTAAGTCAAGATATTATTTTAGAAAAAGTTGTTGTTATTTATAAAGATGAAGAAAAAGCAATAATTAAAAAAGCAAATGATAGAGCAATTTTTATTTTTTCTAATGCAAAAGAGTTAAAATTAGGTTATGAATATAACCTTCAAATTAAACAAATTTCTAATTATTACGGACTAAAAGAGATAAAAGAGTTTGCTATTTTAGATGAAGTTGAAAAAATTGAAGATTATAAATCTTTGTTTTTAAATGCTGAAAATATAGATATTTTTGATTTTAAATATGAAAATGAGGTTATCACAAATATAAAAGGTGTTGTAAAAAACTCAAAGTTATATTTAGATGAAAATAAATATATAAAAATATATTCAAATAAAAGAAATATACTACCAAAAAATGGGGAAACAATCACAATATCAACTGGTCATTTAGCATCATATAAAGGAAATATGCAAATAATTCTTTATTCTGAATCAGATTTTAAAATAGGATTTTAATGTTACTCAAATCAATTTTCACAAATAGTTCTGGAATTTTAGTTTCAAGGGTTTTAGGGTTTATAAGAGACCTTTTAACAGCATCTGTTTTAGGAGCGAATATCTACTCTGATATATTTTTTGTGGCTTTTAAACTACCAAATTTATTTAGAAGTATTTTTGCTGATGGTGCTTTTACTCAAGCTTTTATTCCATCTTATGCAAAATCAAAACATAAAGTTAGATTTTCTTCAATCATTTTTTTACAACTATTTGGATTTTTGATTATTTTATCTTTGTTAGTTATGGCTTTTTCACATCTTGTTGCAAAAGCAATTGCTATTGGTTTTGATGAAAAAAGTTTAGAGTTAGCAGCACCTTTATTTGCTATTAATTTTTATTATTTACCAATGATTTTTGTGGTTACTTTTATGGGAGCATTATTACAATATAAAAAACATTTTGCAACAAGTGCATATTCAACTGCGCTTTTAAATTTAGCAATGATAGGTTCACTTCTAATTGCTCAAAATATGGAAAAATACGATATTACATTTTATTTATCTTATGGTGTTTTAGTTGGTGGTTTTCTACAAATATTAGTACATTTATATGCTGTAAAAAAATTAAATTTATGTAAAATCTTTCACTTTAAAAAACATGAAAAAAAAGAAGAAAGCAGATTTTATAAAAATTTCTTTTCTGCAACTTTTGGTTCTTCAACACTTCATATTTCAGCATTTATAGATACTTGGTTGGCTTCATTTTTAATAAGTGGTTCTATTTCATATCTTTATTATGCAAATAGAATTTTTCAACTTCCACTTGCAATTTTTGCAATTGCAACTTCAATAGCCCTATTTCCAATGGTAGCCCGAGCTATTAAAAATAAAGAAGAAGATGTAGCATTAAGACTTATGAAAAAATCTGCCTTAATTTTATTTGGCTTATTATCTATTTCTGCATTTATTGGTATAACTTTTAATGAATTTATTATAAAACTTCTTTTTGAAAGAGGAGAATTCACAAGCGCTGATACTCAAAACACAGCACTAATCTTAACTATGTATTTAATTGGATTATTACCATTTGGTCTTGCAAAGATTTTCTCTCTTTGGTTATATGCCAAAGAACAACAGTTTTTAACTGCAAAAATATCAATGTATAGTTTAAGTTGTAATATTGTTTTTTCTTTAATTTTAATCAAACCATTTGGTGCAGCAGGACTTGCATTTGCAGGGACAATTGGAGGATTTGTACTATTTTTTCTAACAATAAAAGCTTTTGGTTTCAAAAAATTTATAGTAATGTTTTCTAAGTCTTAATTATTTAATAAGATTTGGCTATAATCCACCTTTTATTTAAATAATCAGGATTATTAATGAAAGACTTTTTTAAACAATATTCACCATATTATAAAAATTATAAATTATTCTTTTTTTACTCTTTTGTGGGAATCATTCTAGTTTCAGCTGCTACATCTGGAACTGCATATGCAATTCAACCTTTACTAGATGATATTTTTATCAACAAAAATAAAGAAATGCTTTATATGATGCCATTTATTATAATTGCACTTTATACAGCAAAAGGCTTCGGAAGATATATGCAGGCTTATTATATTTCATTCATTGGACAAGATATTACAAGAATTGTAAGAGATAAGCTTTTTTCTCATGTTTTATCCCTTGATATGGATTTCTTTCAAAAAAAACACGGGGGAGAACTTGTAAGTAGAATTACAAATGATATAAATAGAATTCAACAAGCAATATCAAACTATGTTGCAGAATTTTTAAGTGAGAGTTTAACAATAGTTGGACTTATTGCCTTAGTAATTTACCACTCACCCGAACTTGCATTTTATGGACTAATAGTTTTACCAATCGCCTTTTATCCACTTTCTTTGTTAGCAAAAAGAATGAAAAAATTATCTTTTAAATCACAAGAAAGTAACTCTGATATTACTTCAAGTTTAAGTGAATCATTTAATAATATTGAAATTATTAAAGCAAATTCAAGTGAAAAAATAGAAGCAACAAAATTTTCAATTCATAATATGATTTTTTTTAAATACAATATGAAAGCATTAAAAACAAATGAGTTAACTTCTCCATTAATGGAAATTATTGGTTCATTTGCTTTTGCTGCTGTTATTATTGTTGGTGGTTCAAAGGTGATTTCAGGTGAAATTACAACTGGAACTTTTACATCTTTTATTGCAGCTTTATTTATGCTTTATACACCTATTCGAAGATTATCTTCTTTATATAATAAAATGCAAGATGCTCTTGCTGCGAATGAAAGAATAAATGATATTTTTGCAAAAGAAGCAAATATTATTTCAGGAGAAAAAGAGTGTCCTTCTAATATTCAAACAATAAATTTTAAAGATATTGCATTGAAATATGATGATTTTATTGCATTGAAAAATATAAATTTAGAAGCAAAAAAAGGCGAAATAATTGCCCTAGTAGGAGATAGTGGTGGTGGAAAATCTTCTTTAATAAATCTAATCATTAGATTCTATGATACAAGTGCTGGAAATCTTTTATTAAATGATACTTCAATAAAAGATTTTAATATAAAATCACTTAGAGAAAATATTTCAATAGTAACCCAAAGAGTTTATATTTTTAATGACACAATAGCTGCAAATGTAGCTTATGGTTATGAAGTAGATGAAATAAGAGTTATTGAAGTTTTAAAACAAGCTCATGCCTATGATTTTGTAATGAAAATGAAAAAAGGTGTACACACACTTTTAGATGAATTTGGAACAAATTTAAGTGGAGGACAAAGACAAAGAATTGCAATTGCAAGAGCTTTATATAAAAATCCACAAATACTAATTTTAGATGAAGCAACATCTGCATTAGATAACGAAAGTGAATCAATTATTAGTGAAGTTATTCAAGAAGTTAGCAAAAATAAAATCACTTTTATCATAGCACATAGATTAAGCACCATAAAAAATGCAAATAAAATTGCTGTTTTCAGAGCTGGTGAAATTGTTTGCATAGGTAGTGAAGTTGAGCTTTTAAACTCTTGTAAAGAGTATCAAAGACTACATAATCTGGCAAATATTTAATTATTTAAAAGTTAAAAAATATTAAAAACCAATATTTAATCATTTTTAGATAAAATGTATTAATTTAAAAAAAGGGATAAACTTTGATTAGTTACCAAACACTAAAGAAAATCTTATTTAAGTTTGAACCAGAAACTGCTCACAATCTTGCAGAATATGGTTTAAGGATTTTAGGAAAATGTAAAATTGCAAAAGCATATATGGAAAAGAAAAACTATATATCAAATCCTAAATTAACGCAAGAAATTTTTGGTGTAAGATTTGAAAATCCAGTAGGACTTGCTGCTGGTTTTGATAAAAATGCAACCATGATAAAATCTATGAAATCTTTAGGATTTGGATTTACTGAAATTGGAACAATGACACCAAAACCTCAAGATGGGAATCCAAAACCTAGAATGTTTAGATATCCAGAACAAAAGTCAGTTCAAAATGCAATGGGATTTAATAACAAAGGTGCCCATGAAGTTTTAAAAAATCTAAAAAAAGTTTATCCATTTTCTATTCCAGTTGGTGCAAATATTGGAAAAAATAAATTTACTCCAGAAGAGTTTGCCCTAAGTGATTATAAAAGTTTAATCAAAAAGTTTGAAGCGAATAGTGATTATTTAGTAATAAATATTTCAAGCCCAAATACTCCAAATTTAAGAGATTTACAAAATGAAAAGTTTATAACTGAACTTTTTACAATGGCAAAAGAGTTAACACAAAAACCAATATTACTAAAAATCGCCCCTGATATGGAAGTTTCAATGGCAATTGATTTATGTAATAGTGCAATAAATGCAGGTGCAGCTGGAATAATAGCAACTAATACAACTATTGATTATAGTTTAGTACCAAATTGTCAAAATTTTGGTGGACTTTCAGGGGCTTGTTTAACACAAAAATCTGCAAATTTATTTAAAGAACTTGCTCGTGAATTATTTGGTAAAACAGTTTTAATCTCTGTTGGTGGGATTTCAAATGGAGTTCAAGCGTATGAAAGAATCAAAGATGGAGCAAATCTTGTACAAACATATTCAGGAATGATTTTTGAAGGACCTTCAATGGTGCGAAAAATAAATGAAGAACTATTGGAACTAATGGCAAAAGATGGATATGAAAATATTTCTCAAGCCATTGGAGCTAATTTAAAATAAAAGGAATAAATTGATTAAAATATTTATTATTCAATTTTTATTATTAATTACAATTTCGGGAGAATTAATGAGTAGCAGTTTACCAAAATATTATACAAAAACTTTAGAAAATGGTTTAGAAATAGTTGCAATACCCATGAAAAATGGTTCAGGTGTAATATCAACTGATGTTTTTTATAAAGTTGGAAGTAGAGATGAAAAAATGGGTAAAAGTGGAATTGCTCATATGTTAGAACATTTAAATTTTAAATCTACTAAAAATTTAAAAGCTGGTGAATTTGATGAAATTGTAAAAGGTTTTGGTGGTATGAATAATGCTTCTACTTCATTTGACTATACTCACTATTACATAAAATCAGCTTCAAAAAATATGGATAAATCATTAGAATTATTTGCAGATTTAATGGAAAATTTAACACTAAAAGATGAAGAATTTCAACCAGAGCGTGATGTTGTAGCAGAAGAAAGAAGATGGAGAACGGATAATAACCCAATGGGATATTTACAATTTAGATTATTTAATAATGCTTTTATTTATCATCCATATCACTGGACACCAATTGGATTTATGAATGATATTCAAAATTGGTCAATCACTGATATTAGAGATTTTCATAGTACTTATTATCAACCAAAAAATGCAATAGTTGTAATTGCAGGAGATATTGATGAAAAAGATGTATTTGCATCTGTTGAAAAACATTTTAAAAATATCAAAAATACAAAAGAGATTCCATCAAAACTACATACAATTGAGCCTGTTCAAGATGGAGAAAAAAGAGTAATAATAAATAAAGAATCAGCTGTACAAATGATTGCAATAACTTATCATATTCCAAACTTTGAACATGAAGACCAAGTTGCCTTATCAGCTTTAAGTGAATTTTTGAGTAGTGGTAAAAGCTCAATTTTACAAAAAAAACTTGTAGATGAAAAAAGATTAGTAAATACAATTTATGCTTATAATATGGAATTAAAAGACCCTGGAATTTTCATATTTATGGCAGTTGCAAATGAAAGTGTTGATGCTAAAGAAATTGAAAAAGAAATTTTAGATACAATTGCGCAAATCCAAAAAGGTGATATTTCTCAAAAAGATATTGACAAAATTAAAATAAACACAAAAGCTGATTTTATTTTTTCACTTGAAAGTTCAACAGAAGTTGCATCTTTATATGGTTCATATTTAGTAAGAGACAATATAAAACCTCTTTTAAATTATGAAAAAACTGTTGATAAATTAACTAAAGAAGATTTAATTAATGTTGCAAAAAAATATTTAGTAAAAAACAACTCAACAACAGTTATTTTAAAACAAGAAGAAAAATAAGAGATTTAGTAGTAAGTAAAGGATAGAAAAAAATATGGAAATTATTACCGGTTCAATGACCGCACTTATAACGCCATTTAAAAATGGAAAAGTTGATTTAGTAAAATATGAGTCTTTAATTAAAAGACAAATTACCCAAGGTATAAATGCAGTTGTTCCTGTGGGAACAACAGGAGAAAGTGCAACACTATCATTTAATGAGCATAAAGAGTGTATTGAAGTGGCAGTTGCAGCTTGTAAAGGTTCAAATACTAAAGTAATAGCAGGTGCTGGTTCAAATGCAACACATGAAGCTTGTGAGTTAGCAAAACATGCTCAAGATGTTGGTGCAGATGGAATTTTATCTATAACTCCATATTATAACAAACCAACTCAAGAGGGTTTATATCAACATTTTAAAGCAATCGCAAACTCTGTTGAAATTCCTTTTGTACTTTATAATGTTCCAGGAAGAACTTCTGTTGATTTAGAAGCTAAAACTGCTATTAGACTTTTTGATGATATTAAAAATATATATTCTATAAAAGAAGCAACAGGTTCACTTGAAAGAGCTATTTGTCTAATTTCACAAAGAAAAGATTTTCTTGTATTTTCAGGTGATGATGCTATTGATTTTCCAATGCTTGTAAATGGTGCAAAAGGAATTATTTCTGTAACTGCAAATATTCTTCCAAATCTAAAATCACAATTAGTTAATAGTGTTTTTGAAGGTGATTATGAAAGAGCTAAACAAATAAATGAGGATTTATATGCTTTAAATTCTGTATTATTCTGTGAAAGTAATCCAATTCCTATAAAAGCTGCTATGTATTTATCTGGTTTACTAGATACTTTAGAATATAGGCTTCCATTACTTGCTCCAAGTAGTGAAACAATGAAAAAATTAGAAAAAACTTTAGAAAAATATGAGGTAATAAAATAATGTGTAATGATGATATGAAAGGTAAAACTTTAGTAATTTCAGGTGGAACTAAAGGTATTGGAAAAGAATGTGTTTACAAATTTGCAAGTAAAGGTATAAATGTAGCTTTTACATATAATTCGAATCAACAATTCGCAGAAGATATTTGTAAGGATATTGAAGAAAAATATAAAGTAAAATGTAAAGCTTATCCTTTTAATATTTTAGAACCAGAAAAATATAAAGAATTATTTGAAGAGATTGACAAAGATTTTGATAGAGTTGATTTCTTTATTTCAAATGCTATGATTTATGGTCGAGCCGTTGTTGGTGGTTATGGTAAATTCATGAAATTAAAACCAAGAGGTTTAAATAATATTTACACAGCAACTGTAAATGCATTTGTTTGTGGAGCACAACAAGCTGCAAAAAGAATGCAAAAAATCGGTGGTGGAGCAATTGTTTCACTTTCATCTACTGGAAATTTAGTATATATAGAAAACTATGCAGGTCATGGAACAAATAAAGCAGCAGTTGAAGCAATGGTAAAATATGCAGCAAATGAACTTGGTGAATTTGGAATTAGAGTAAATGCAGTTTCAGGTGGTCCAATTGACACAGATGCACTAAAAGCATTTACAAACTATGAAGAAGTAAAAGCAAAAACAGCTGAATATTCTCCATTAAATAGAATTGGTCAACCTCAAGATTTAGCACAATCATGTTACTTTTTATGTACAAGTGATGCATCATGGATTACAGGTCATACTCTAATTGTTGACGGTGGGACGACTTTTAGATAATGTCATCAAAAGCATTAAATTTACCAAATCTTTTGGCACTTTTTAGAATAGCATTAGCACCGCTAATGTTATGGTTTTTTATTGATAGAAATAACCCAATTTTTTCTTCTTGGCATCCTTCATGGTTTGATTATTTTGCTGGACTTATTTTTGTTATTGCATCTGTTACAGATTTTTTTGATGGTTTTATTGCTAGAAACTGGAATCAAATGACAAAATTAGGTGGAATTTTAGATCCACTTGCAGATAAGATGCTTGTACTTGCTGGTTTTATAGGTCTAATCGTAATAGATAGAGCTTCAGCATGGGCTGTATTTTTGATACTTTCAAGGGAATTTTTCATAACAGGTCTTAGAGTTGTAGCTGTTAGTGAAGGAAAAGATGTAGCTTCTACAATGGCTGGAAAAATAAAAACTGTTATTCAAATGATAGCTATTGGATTTTTAATAATGAATTGGCCATTTGCAACAGAGATTTTATGGTTAGCTGTTATTTTAACAATATATTCAGGATATGAATATACAAGAGATTATTTCAAAAATTAAAGGCTTTTCTTGGGTACTATTACTTTTTTACTTGTTTTATCATTTTTAGTTTTTTTCCATGAACTTGGACACTTTTTAGCAGCTCGTTATTTTGGTGTAAAAGTTCATGTATTTTCAATTGGTTTTGGTAAACAATTATATGCAAAAGAGTGGATGGGAACAACTTGGCAATTTGCCTTAATTCCACTTGGTGGATATGTACAAATGAAAGGTCAAGATGATAAAAATCCCTCTTTAAAAGAAGATGGTGATGATTCATATAACAATAAAAAACCTTGGCAAAGAATTATTATTTTATTTGCAGGTCCTTTTTCAAACTTTATTTTAGCAGCTATTTTATATTTTACAATTGCAATGATGGGTGCTTCAACATGGGCTGCTCAAATTGGTAATGTTCAAGAAAACTCACCTGCATTTCACGCAGGAATTCTTCCAAATGATGAAATTGTAAAAATAAATGACACAGATATAAAATCTTGGGATGAAATAGGAAAAACTATTATTGGTACAGATGGGGCTTTAAAATTTTTTATTAAAAGAAATGGTGAGATTATTGCAAAAACAATAAATCCATATATTGCTGATAGTGAAAATATGTTTAAAGAAAAAATCAAAAAAAGAATGATAGGAATCTCGCCATCAGGGAAAATCATAAATCTTGATTTATCTTTTAGTGAATCTGTAGTTTATGCTTATCAAAAAACTGTTTTTGCCTCTACTATGATTTTTCAAGGAATTCAAAAACTAATTCAAGGTGCGATTCCTAGTAGTGAAGTGGGTGGAGTAATTTCAATTGGAAAAGTAATTTCAGATGCAAGTGAATCATCAATTATTGCATTATTTGCAATAACTGCACTTATCTCTGTAAATTTAGGAGTTTTAAATCTTCTTCCAATTCCAGCACTTGATGGTGGACATATTATGTTTAACTTATATGAAATGTTAACTAGAAGAAAACCAAGTGAACAAGTGTTTATGTTTTTAACTATTACAGGTTGGGTAATTTTAGGAAGTTTAATGATTCTTGGAATTTATAATGATATTAATAGGATACTTTTAAATAACTAATACAATTAATTACAACTATCTACAAAGCCCTATTTTATGGGCTTTAAAAATCCATTAAAACTAACATTCAGCTATAATAAAATACAATTTCTTACAATTATCCCTACTTTTTTTAACTTTTTTTGAAAAAATAACACCTTATAAAATCAAGCTTAAAGTTGGTGATAAAAGAGCTCAAGGAATGTATATCCTTTTAAAACCAAGTGAAGAAAAATATTCAGCAAAAGGTGTAACTATTACACCTACTCGAAATTATACAATTGAAGTAGCAGTAGAAAATATGATTGCTAAACGAAATGAGATGATTAATGTTCTACAAGAATAACTCTTCTGAAAAAATAATTGATGTGGAAGTTGTTGAAGATAATTTTTTAGGTATTAAAAAACTTTTTCCTAATGCAACTGATGAGCAAGTTAAAAAAGCAATAGCTGTATTAGTGGCTGATAACTTAGATAAATTGAAATAATATGCTACAATTTATTTTAAATCATCAAAATACTTTATAGTAAAAAACTTTTGCTGAACTTTAAAATTTATAAAAGAATAACTAAACAGATAATATAAGAGGATTTTTTAAGCCAGTTGGTTATGATGGTCAAAATTCCGATATTTTCCAAAAAGTTGCTAGTAGAGGATTTAATGAACTTTTTAACTATGCTTTAAAACAAGGTTACTCTATTATTTTAGATTCTAATTTTTCTAATATTAGTTTAGCAATTCAAAATATTGAAAGATTATTAAAAAGAGGCTACAATATTCATATATATTATCTCTATAATAATCCAAAAGTTTGTTTTGAATATGCAACAAGAAGAGAAGTAGTAACACATAGAAAAGTTCCAAAGGAAGTATTTGTAAAGGGTAATATCAACTCTTACAAAACAATTTTAGAGATAAAATCAATATTCATAAAGAGTATTAATTTACATTTTATAGATAAAAGAGATGACTCTTTTTATGAAAATATTGATGATAATTTTATAAAAAATAAAATAGGAGAATATTTTGGAATTTAATAATCAACTTATGCAAAATGCACTTATTAGAATAAATGAATTACAACAAGAAGTTATAGAAAAATCAAAAAGTATTAGTGGAGCAGAAGATTTTGTAAAGCAAAAATTAGCACTTTATGAAGAAGATGAAAAGATTAGAGCTATGGCAAGAAATATTAATATTCAAGAAAAAGAAATAACAGATAATTTTTTTAATAAGTAATATAAAAAAAAGTTATAAATTCTATGAAACAACTTCAAAATGATTCATTTTTTATCTCTTCTAAACTTTTAATTTCTCTTTGTTTTAATAATCCATTTAAATTATCAAAAAGTCTTAATGCTATAAAAAGTTTTAATATATTTTCAAAAGAAACTCTTTTTTTATAAATAAAATCCTTATAAGTTGGAAATGGAATATCAGCTTTTAGGGCTAACTCTTTTTGTTGAAGTTTTTGAATCTTTCTTTCATTTTCAATAAGTTCAATGGTTTTTTCTATTAATTCAATTGGAGTTGATAGTTCTATCATTTTAAAACCTTTAGATATGTTATTACATATTTTAATATGTATAATAATATCATAAAGTATGTGATTTTATATATTGTTTCAAAAGCATACTCTTGTAGTGTTAATTTTCTAATTTTTGAAAGAGTTCTTATTTGATTAATTAAATTACCTTTGATTATAAAAAAAATGTTATAATCAAGAAAACTTTAGGAAGGATGATTAAATGCAATTAACAATCGATATAAAAGATTCTGCATTAGATAAAGTGTTATATTTGTTAGAAAATCTAAAATCTGATGTTAAAATTGTAAGTACATCTAATAACAATATTTTAGATATTGAATCTATTTCTAAAACAGACAAAGATTATAGTCATATAGTTTTTGGAAGAAAAGAAAGAATTGAAAATCCAGAAAATTATGGCACTACAAACGATATAAACTGGAATTGATTCAGTGTATAAAATCATCTTACATAAAAAAGTTATAAAATTTATTAACAGTAGAAATCCAAAAGACAAACAAAAAATCAAGGAAAAATTTGAACTTCTTCAAAATAATCCTTATCCAGTAAACTTTCAAATAGATAGCAGAAAACTTCAAAACAGAGATGGTTTTAGACTTAGAATTGGTAATTACAGATTTATCTATGATGTAGAAGAAAATGAGTTAGTAATCTATATGGAAGATGCTGATAATAGAGGCGATATTTATTAATATACACATTTATAAATTATGAAACAACTTCATTAAGTAATTGTTTTAATTTATTCATCTCTTTTTTTTATGCAAAGTATTTGCAAGATTATTCAGTTTAAATTCTAGTTTTTCATCTAGTCTTACAGTTGCTGTCATACTTCACTCCTTTGTATTTTGTAATACGGTATTCAAACTCATCAAGATAAAATTTAAAAATTTTTACAAAGAGCTTCTATAACCAAATCATACTCTTGTGGTGTTAATTTTCCAATTTTTTCTTTAATTCTAAATCTTGATGTTGTTTTAGTTTATTTAATTTTGCTAACTTTTCTTCTCTATCAATTTTTTCAATCAAAGGTCTAATTTGTTTTTCATATTTTGAAGAAATAAAATATCCTAAAGTTATATGTTTTCTTCTATCAATAATTTCAGCTATATCCATTGCTTTTATTAATGATGGTTTATTTTGAATATCCGTAACACCATAAATAGTCATAGTCTATCCTTTTTCATTTTTAATCTATAAGAATTATATATAATATTTTAAGATATATCAAATACAATATATTAATTTGAACTCATCTTTTAAGCTAGAACCTATATTTCTTCATCATTTAATATATGTACATTTAATTGGATGTTAGATAACATTGCAACTAAAAAGAGAAACTATGAATAAACAAACAGCAACTAAAAATTTAGACCAGCTTATCACTAAAGTTGAAGGTGCAAGATTAAAAATATCTGAACATCATATTGTAAAAATTATAGGTGTTTCAAAATATTCAACAGATGCAGATGTAAAAATTTTATACGAAGCAGGTCAAAGAGCT
>JAQVLW010000009.1:0-65771 GCA_028703945.1 Aliarcobacter sp.
AATCAATTATTTTTAATGGAATTAAAATTGGTGATAAAAGATTTATTTATAATAAAGTAGAAAAAAAGTTGTTGATTTTGAATTCAGATTTTTTGGATTTGATATAAAAAAAGAGTACAAAAGTACTTTCTCCAGATTCCTATATAGTTTATTTTAATACGATAAAATGGCGATTAGTTACTATTATAAATTATAAGAGTAACGTTTAGAGTAACAATTTATAATTCCAATAGTTTAAATTCTAATAAGCTTTTAGTATATTTTCTATCATAATATTTGTTATTTCACTATTTTCTTTTTCATTAGGTAGTTGACATTGTTCTTTATATGGCATTATAAGTTCTTTTAATCCTGATAAGTTAAAAGTTGCATTCATTGGATTATTGTTATATGGTGCAACTTTCAAAACTAAAGTTTTTTTATACACTAGTTCATATAGTTTTGATTTTAGACTTAATTTATAGTTTGATGCTAATTCATCAAATTGGGGATAAAATATTGATGTAAAATTTTTTGAAACAGGGTAGTAATTACCTTTAACATCTAATAAGTTAGCTCCAGTTCTTTCAAGATTTGCATTTGATTTATCAAATATTTCTTCAGTTTTTTTGTCATAACTTACAACTCTTTCTAACATTTTTACTTTTTCTGTATGTAAAAAAGTATTCCAATCTACAATAATTTCAGGATAGTCTTTTATCCCGCATCTCACAATCAATTTTACATTTTTGCCTTGGGGGTTATCTTTTGAATTATTTATAAATGCAATACCATTTTTCCCAGTAAAAGGGTCTTTTTCTAAATTAAGTTTTTCCCAATTATTTGCTGATAATGTACTTATTAATATAGTTATTAATGCTAAATATTTTTTCATTTAAGTTCCTTTAAATATGCAGTTAATGTGTAATAGTAAGTATCTCCATATCTTACTTTTGAAATGTTTTGACCTTCATGTACAATAGTGAAACCATATAAAACTTTACATGCACCACTACGTATTAAATCTTCAGCAACATAAGCTCTAGAATTTCTATCTGTATCTGCAATTAGATAAAGTGAACTTTCACTTTTACAAGCAAACACATTAGCAAAACTAAAACTAACTAAAATAGATAAAAGAAAAATTTTTTTCATTCAAACTCCTTTTTTTTATATTAACATAAGAAAGAATCGGAAATGAAATATTTTAAATTATTTTAAGTGTTATAATATTTTTTGTTTCATATTCACTCTACATTTGTAACTTGATAAGATATTTCTACACAACTATACTTGCACTACACTTGTAATGTAGGTAAATATGAATAAAAAGTTTGATGATTTAAGTACAGAAGAAATATATAAACTTATTGGTAAAAATGTCGCTAAATTTAGAAAAAAAGCAAATATGAGTCAATTAGAACTTTCTTTAGAAATGGGCAATAAATCTACTAGTTTAGTATCATCAGCCGAAATATGTAAAAATAATCGTAAATTTAATATTGCCCAATTACATAAAATTTCAAAAATCTTGAATATAGAATTTTGTGAATTCTTTAAAATACAAAAAGACTAAATCTCTAAAATTTAACTTCTTTCATATCTCATCAGACATTTATAAATATAATTATCTAATTTCCATCTATTTCCTTAATTTTAATCTAATATAGCCTATAAAAAGGGTTTTTAATAAAATCCAATAAGATTTTAACGGAAACGGAAACCAAAATAAAAACATACACCACAGAAAGATTATAGGGTGCTGACGACCCCTATTGAATATAAAAAACTTTTTGTAGTACCTTAAAAATTACAGCATATTTACAAAATTTCTAAATTCATGTAAGGGTAATGCCAATACTTTAATATTAGGAATAATTACTTTTGCTTCAATTCTCCACAAAGGAAAATCTAATTTATTCTTATATGCTTTATCATAAATAGTTATTCTTTCAATCATATTGTTAAAGGTTTCATTTATGTAATAAGTTTTATAAAATAAACCATTTTTAATATATTGTTTAACATTGTAGTAACTACTTATATTTTCAATATTTGGTTTTTTATTCATATCAAAACAAATATCTACATTTGTAATATTTTTTAAAATACTAATAATTTTATCAATCAAATTATATGGTGGTGGCTCTTTATGATATTGTTTCATTCCAAATATTACCATAGTAGCTTTTTTATATTTTGGTTTATCTTCATTTGAGTTGTAATAATAAATATTATAGTTTTCAAGTTGATATACACTTGTAATCTCTTTATCTACATATCTTCTTTTTAGTTTTTGAATAATGTAAGAATTTTTTTTTAATTTATGCCAATTACCTAACTTTTTTAAAGGCTCCAATTTATACTCTTTACTAAATTTAGTTCTAATTGTATCTATTGAAAAAGTCATATTATTTTCTAAATTAAATTCTTTGATTTCTATTTCTAAATTAGATAGAATGTTCATAGTGTTTTAAGACCTATTATAAAGAACTATACTTAACCAACCTATATAGAATATCGCCAAATACCACTATATAAGGGTTTAGTATAGTTTTCTGATTTTAAGGTAGTCTAAAAATTAGATTACCTTGAACTTACCTATACGGTGTATTATTTACCTTTTTTCTTTTTTTTCTAAAATCTAAATCTTTTCTTTTTTCTAATATTTCATTTCTTCTTCTCGAAATAGTTTCTAATGTACTTAAACATTCTAAAGGAAGATAAATATTATGTATTTCTTGTAGATAAACTTGTTTAATTGCAGGATTACCTAACTCTGAACCATAAAAACGATTACTTTCTAGTTTTTCTAAAACCCATAATTTTAAATGGGTATTTACAAATTTATCCATTATTTACCTTTCTTAACTTATTCATTTCTGATGTTAAAGTTTGCATAATATCTTTATCCAGAAATTCAACTATGTTTGAATCTCTATCCATTCTCGTATAGAATAAATCTATACAGTTAATATATAGAATTTCTAATAATTGAAGTCTAGTAACTTTTTTAGGTTTAACTCCATCTTCTTTTACAAAAAACTTTAAAGCTTTATAATTTACATTATATTTAGTTGCAATTTCTCTAATTAAACTTTTCATTTTGTTACCTCATTATTTAGGTTAAATACTTTATTTATTTCATCTATTGAAAAAACAGTTACTCTATCACTAATTTTAATTGGAGTAATACGTTTATTTTTTGCATACAGCCATACTGTACTAAGTCCTATTCCTAAAAGTTTTGCTAACTCTTTAGCTCTGTAAAACTTTTTATTTTTAAGTTCTGTAAATATTTCTTTTGACATAAATTTCCTTTTAAAGTAAATTTACAATTGCAATTGTATTTGTATGTACATAACGGAATTATATTAGGTTAAAATTGGAAAATTAACGAAAGAAAAGAGTGTTTAATTCTTAGGAATTGAGATATCTTTCAATTCCTAATTTTTAAGACCTGTTATAAGTTCTTTATATTTTAGTTTGTCAATGTATTCTTTAGCAATATCTAAATATTTATTTATAGTCCCATAATCTACTAAATGTTTATCATGGTAATTAGTAAGTCCCATTTGTATTATAGATTTTTTTACATCTTTATTTATGCTATCGTAAATATAAAACATATCAGCTAAAGTTTGTGTATCTATTTTATTGGTTTTTTTATTAATATATAGGATTTTATTTGCTTTTTCTAAGTCTTCTCCTAATAACTCTGAATAACTTTTTATTCTATTACTTGAATAAATATCATTTAGTACATCTTTTACAAATGCTTCGATATCTTTTTGTGGTAAATTTTGATTAATCTCAATATTGTAATTTTTCATTTTGGAAAAGTTCCCTAATAATTCAGGTCTTTTATAGTTTGGTTTTATAGTATTAGTCATTATATTATACGTATCATCAGTATGGTATATTTGAGTTAAATTGTAAGAACTTTTAGTAATATATCTAAAAATAAAATCATCTTCTATATTTTCTATTTCATTATCATTTTTATATTGAAAGAAGATTTGATTATATTCATTTATATATTTTTCTCTATTTATTAATTTTTGTTTATATTCAGGGAAATTATTGATATCTTTTATTGTTTCTAATTCATAATCAATTCTTTGTCTAATATATTGCTTTTCTTTACTTTTATACTGTTTTATTAAAGCATCAAACCAAGGATAATCTAAAAATAAATTCAATACACTTATACATTTTTTATCCATAAGTTGAATAGCGTGTATATTATAGTATCGTGAAGTTTTATCCCTAAAAATATCTGTAGATAAAATTGGCTTATAATCACAGTATGATAATAAATTTTCTGAATGCAAATTTAGAAATTTTTTAATTAATTCAATAACCTCTTGATTTCTAATTGTAAATTCATAAGCAACACAAATATTTATTTCATGTTCATTAAAATTTTCTATATCTTTATAAACCGTATTTTCTCTTGGAAGTGATTTATTCATCCAATAACCTTTTTATGTAATTACTCCACCATTTAACTAATGGTTTCATTTGTTCAAAAAATTCTGCTCTATGGTTATAAGCTAATTCTACTTTATTACTATCATGATGGTCTAAAAATCTTTTTTTTACATCGTAACTTATGTTATGCTCATTTTGATGTGTATCTATTAAACTTCTATATATACCTCTAAATCCATGTAGTGTTTGTTTATTTTTATAACCCATTCTTTGAAGTGCTACATTTGGAGTATTAGAATTTAGTACTTTATTGTTTACTGATAAGAAAACATATTCTTGATGTGATGTATATTCATATTGATTTTTTAATATATTTACAACCTCATCAGATAGTGGGACTTTAAAATCAGGAAGATTTTTATTTTTTACTTTCATGAGCTTTCTTGGAATAGTTAAACTTCTATTTTCAAAATTTATATATTCCCATAAAAGATTCGTAAGATTAGATGCTCTTAACGGTAAATGAATACCCAATTTTAAAGAGTTGATAGTGCTGTAATGACCATTGTAATTATATATATCATTTATTAGATTTTTTAGCTCATTTGTTTCTGTAATTTTTGCATAGTGAGTAATATCAGCTTTTGGTATGATGAGGTCTTTTAGAATATTATCAAAAGGATTTTTTTCTGCAAAACCTAAAGTAATTGCATATTTAAAAATTGTATTTAGATAATTATATAGTTTATTTGCAGTTTCTATACCATCAGGTGGATTATCATTATCTTTAGCTGAATGTATTTTTTTAGCTAATCTTTCTTTTAATACTTTGATAATATCTTGGTGGCTTATATTATCAATAGATTTATTTTGTAAGTAAGGATAAGCATCATTTTGAACTATTGCTTTTTTTCTTTTAAATGCTTTTGGGCTTATGTGTTGTTCTTTAAAATCTAACCATTGTTCAGCAATATTTTTGAAATTGTTATTTTCTTTTTTTATGATGTTTTGTTTTTCTTCATGTTTATTATCAATAGGGTCTATACCTTTACTGATGAGGTCTAAACATTCATTGGTTCTATCTCTTGCAGTTGATAAAGAAGTATTAGGGTAATATCCAAAAGTAGTCTTTCGGCGTCTTTTTTTACCTTGATTAGTATATTGAGTTGGACTTGAATAAATAAATTCCCATTTTTTACTTTTATCGGGTTTTATTAATATTTGTAATCCACCTCCATCAGATAAAGCATAATCTTTCTCTTTTGGTTTTAAACTTTTAAGTTTTGTATCTGTAAGCTTACCCATAATATAGCCTTTAGATAAGTTAGTGTTACTTTGAATATTACTCTAAAGTGTTACTTTATTTTAGAGGTAACACTTAAGGTAACAAATATGTAAAGATTTTGTTACTCTAACTTAGATTTAGTTAGATTATTGTATCATAAAAAAAGTTATTGATTGATTGGTTTTATAGGCTTTGTCAAACTTGATTAGAGTACTTAAAGTACTCTTCTCCAGATACCCAAACACACCATTAAATAAAGTGCCTTGCTATGTTCCCATCCTGGGGCTTTGCCTTAGATAATAATTGTAAGGGTCTAAAGAAGAGCATTCAAAATATTTAAAATATTCTCAATGCTTTTCTTTTAAAGATGTGAATTATATCTTAAATATCTTTATATTTGCTTTGAAAGAGAAACATGGTTTATTTAATACTTTTTATTACTTCACTTATTTCGGCGACTTTATTTCCTCTTGGAAGTGAAGCTTTACTTATTTATGATATTAAAGAAGGATATAATTTATATTTATTGCTTTTATTCGCAACTATTGGGAATAGTTTGGGCTCAGTTATAAACTATTTTTTAGGTTTAAAAGGGGAAGAGTATCTTTTAAAAAAATCTTTAATAAAAGAAAGTTATATAATAAAATGTAAAAAATATTTTGATAAATATGGCTTATATACAATTCTTTTTTCTTGGTTACCAATAATTGGTGACCCTATTACTTTTGTGGCCGGAATTTTAAAATATGATTTTAAGAAATTTTTGTTTTTAGTAATTATTGCTAAGTTTTCTAGATATTTATTTTTAGTAATTATTATATAAATTATCGTTGTATATTAATTTATATAATGGTAAAATTTTTTAATTTATCGTTATATAAGTTTATATATAACCAAAAGGATTTAAGTGGAGATTTTATCAAATTTAACTTTAGAAATTTTTAATCAACCTTTTTTATTAGAAAAAAGAATTGAGTTATTAATTGCAGTTAAAAGAACAGGCTCAATTAGCAAAGCTGCGAAAGAAGTTCCTATGAGTTATAAAGCTGCATGGGAAGCTATTGAAGCTATGAATAATCTATCAACTATACCAATTGTACAAAGAGAAACAGGTGGGGTTGGGGGTGGAGGAACGACACTTACACCTTATGGGGAAAATCTTATAGAAACCTTTGAAATTTTAAGAAATGAACAAAAAAAGTTTCTTAAGAATTTAAGCCAAATAACTGATATAAATACAGGGACATTAAAAACTATAAGGAAATTATCAATGCAAATTAGTGCTAGAAATCAGATTAGTGGTATTGTTGAATTAATTGAACATGGGAAAATAAATGCACAAGTGTTTATTAAATTAAAAAGTGGAAATACTCTTGTTTCAGTTATTACAAATACAGCAGCAAATAATCTAAATTTGGAAATTGGTGATGATGTGGTAGCTATTTTTAAATCAAGCACCGTATTAATTACAACAGATATGGCATTAAATATTAGTGCAAGAAATAAATTTGATGGAATAGTTGATTCTATTAATCAAGATGAAATTAATACAGAATTAGTAATTGATATTGGAAATAGCGAAAAAATTGCCTCTATAATAACTTCAAGCTCAGTTGAAAGGTTAAAAATAGAAAAAGGGTCACAGGTGAGTGCTATTATAAAAGCCTCGGATGTAATAATTGGAAAATAAGGAAAAAAAATGAAAAAGATAATCTTAGGATTTATGGTTTTATGTTCAAGTATATTTGCAGGTGAGATTACAGTTGCCGCTGCTGCAAATGTTACTTATGCTATGGATAAATTAGTAAAAGAATTTAATGTTGCTAACCCTGATACAAAAGTTGTTGTTACATTAAGTAGTAGTGGGAAATTAGTTTCACAAATCGAAAATGGTGCACCATTTGATATTTTTATGTCAGCAGATATGAAATTCCCACAAGCACTATTTGATAAAAAATTAACAACAATAGCACCTGTAATATATGCTCAAGGTGCCTTAGCAATGTTAAGTTCAAAAGAGCTTGATTATTCAAAAGGAATAAATATATTAAATGATATTTCAATATCAAAAATTGCAGTTGCTAATCCAAAAACTGCACCTTATGGAGCGGCTGCTATTGAAGCAATTAAAAATGCAAAAATAGGAAATGGCGTTGAAAGCAAATTTGTATTCGCAGAATCAATTTCACAAGCTGTAACTTATGCTATTACTGCTGCTGATGTTGGTTTTATCGCAAAATCATCTTTATATGAAGATAATATGACTAAATATAAAGAAAATAAAAATTGGATAACTGTTGATCCAAAACTTTATACTTCAATTGACCAAGGAATCGTAATAATTGACCATTCAAATAGTCTTGTTGGATTGATTAAAGATAACAATAAAAAAGAAGAAGTAAAAGCTTTTTATGATTTTATTTTAGGTGCAAAAGCTAAAAAAATATTTGAAGATTATGGTTATATAACAAAATGAGCCAATTAGTTGCAACAATAAAAAAAATAAATTCTATTGATAATCTAAATATTGTAGAGTTTGATTTTCATGGATTAACTCTAAAAATGATGAGTTTAGATTTAAATACTGATGTACAAATAGGTAAAAAAGTAAAACTTTCTGTTAAACCTACAAACATCTCTATTGCTAAAAATCTAATAGGTGAAATAAGTTTATCAAATCAAATTGTTGCAACTATTGAAAATTTAGAAAATGGGCAATTACTCTCTAGTGTTAGCCTAAAAGTTCATAATACACTACTTGAAAGTATTATAACTGTAGATTCATCAAAAAGAATGAATCTACAAATTGGGGAAGTTGTTACAATTTTGATTAAAGCAAGTAATTTATCTATTGATGAAGTGCTAAATGATTGAAATATTAAGAAATATTGATTTTGAACCGTTTATACTCTCTTTTAAATTAGCAGGAATTACTACTTTAATTTTGTTTCTTATTAGCTTACCAATTGCTTGGTATTTATCTCAAACTAAATCAAAATTTAAACCTATATTAGAAGCAGTTACCGCTTTACCTATTGTTTTACCTCCTTCTGTTTTGGGGTTTTATATACTTGTTTCTTTGTCTCATAATTCACCAATAGGTCAGTTTTTCCAAGAATATTTTGGTACGAAATTGGTTTTTAATTTCACAGGTTTAATAATTGCTAGTTGTTTTTATAGTTTGCCTTTTATGGTTCAGCCTTTACAAGGTGGTTTAGAAAGTATAAATAAAAATATGCTTGAAGCTAGCTATATAAGTGGCAAAAGTAAACTAGAAACTCTTTTTAGAGTTGCTTTACCAAATATAAAACCCGCTTTATTAACAGCAATTATAATTACTTTTTCTCATACTGTTGGAGAATTTGGAGTTGTTTTAATGATTGGTGGAAGTATTCCAGGAGAAACAAAAGTAGCATCTATCGCTATTTATGAATTTACAGAAACTATGGATTATACTAATGCACATATTTATAGTGCAATTATGATAACTCTTAGTTTTCTTACTCTTCTAGGCGTTTATATTTTTAATGGAAAACAAAAAAGAGTATTTGCAGGATTTAGTAAATGATAAAAATTGATATAAATAAAAAACTTCATGGTGCAAATGGAGAGATGGATTTAAATATAAATCTTGAAATAAAACAAGGTGAATTTTTAGCACTTGCAGGACTTAGTGGAAGTGGTAAAACAACTCTTTTAAGGATTTTAGCTGGTCTTGAAGAGGCAAGTGGAACTATAAATATTGATAATGATATTTGGTTAAATGATAAATTTTCTTTAGCTCCTCAAAAAAGAGAGATAGGTTTTGTATTTCAAGATTATGCTTTATTCCCAAATTTTTCAGTAATAGATAATCTTTTATATGTAAATAAAGATAAAAATTTGGCTAATTATTTGTTGAAAATGACTGAATTGGATGAATTAAAAAATAGATTTCCTCAAACACTAAGTGGAGGACAAAAACAAAGAATTAGTTTGTGTCGGGCATTAATGAATAGACCAAAAATATTATTAATGGATGAACCTTTATCCGCACTTGATTCTAATATGAGAACAAAACTTCAAGATGAAATTCTTGCTTTACATAAAGAATTTAAAACTACAACAATTATGGTAAGCCATGATTCAAGTGAAATTTACCGTTTAGCAAACCGTATGGTAGTTTTAAATTATGGGCAAATAATAAGTGATGGAAGACCTAAAGATATACTTCTAAAAACAAAAGGTAGCCAAAAATTCTCATTTGAAGGTGAACTTTTAGATATAGTAAAAGTTGATGTAATTTATGTAGCAATTGTTTCAATTGGACAACAATTAGTCGAAGTTGTTGTTAGTAAAGATGAAGTAATAAATTTAGAAATTGGACAACGAGTAACTCTTTCTACCAAAGCATTTTCACCTACAATACAAGGTCAATAAGTCAATTTAAAGGAAAATTATGGGATTAATTCAAACAAATTTAGACACTTTAAATTTTGCAGAACTTTATAAAGAGCAAATGAAAAGTTCAACTTTTAAAGGGAAAAATAGCCAAGATTGGGACAAAAGAGCAAGTGGTATGAATTTAAATGTTCATAAAAGTATCTATACAAAAACTTTTATTGATAAAATTGATACAACAAATGCTTCTTCACTTTTAGATGTTGGATGTGGACCAGGAACAATTACTTTAGCAATTGCTTCTAAAATGCAAAAAGTTTATGCTCTTGATTATTCAGAAGGAATGTTAGATTGTGTAAAGAATAATTGTAAAGAAAAGAAACTTTCAAACGTAGTTACTATTCATAAATCTTGGGAAGATAATTGGGATGATGTACCAAAAGCTGATATTGTTGTAGCTTCAAGATCAATGGAAGTAAAAGACATAAAAGATGCACTTATAAAACTAAATTCAAAAGCAAATAAAAGAGTTTACCTTACTACAAAAGTTGGTGGAAGTTTTATAGATACGCAGATTTTAAATCAATTAGAAAGAGAAGTTTACCCAAGACCTGATTATATATATTTAGTAAATGTTTTACATAGTATGGGAATATTTGCTCATGTTGATTTTATTTTGAGTGAAAATACAAAATTTGAGAGTTCAAGTGATGATGAATTTATAGAAAGAGTTGGTTGGAGTTTAGGTGAACTTTCAAATGAAGAAAAAATTGTATTAAAAAACTATTTTAATACAACATATAAATATAAAAAAAATAGTGATTATTTAAATTGGGCTTTAATTTCGTGGGAAATAGAAGAAAATATATAAAAGATTACAATACAAGATTCTGAAAAAGTAATCTATTGATTTTCCCTCCTATTTTTTTGTTATTTTTTGTAGCACAAATTTTTTTTGAAAAGAGAAAAAATGTTTAATTTATCAATAAGAGAATTAGAAAATTATATCCAAGATGATTTACCATATTTTGATTTAACTACTAGTTTACAAAATTGTAATAATACAAAAGCTCAAATTGAAGTTTTTACAAGGGAAGATATTATTATTTCATGTAGTGAAGAAGCGGCAAAAATAGCTGAACTTTTGGATTGTAAAGTTGAGTTTTTTGTAAAAAGTAAAAATAAAGTTGAAAAAGGAAATACTATTTTAAAGTTTTCAGGACTTTATGAAGATGTTCATAAAGCTTGGAGATTAACTCAAGTTCTTTTAGAATATAGCTGCAAAATAAGTACTTATGCTCATCAAATGAAAGAAAAAATAGAGAAAATAAATCCATCTTGCGAACTACTAACTACAAGAAAAACTTTTCCTTTTTCAAAAAGATTTTGCATAAAAGCCACAATTTGTGGTGGTGCAACGATTCATAGATTAAATTTATCTGAAACTATTTTATTTTTTGATGGACATAGAATTTTATTTAAGAATAATGAAGAATTTTACAAAGATTTAGAAAGAATAAAAATAAAAATTCCAGAAAAAAAACTAAATGTGGAAAGCTACACTTTTGAAGATAGTATAAATCTAATGAAATATGGTGTTGATGTAATTCAACTTGATAAGATAGATTTAAATGAGTTAGAAAAAGTTGTAATTTATAAAAATAAAAACTTCCCAAATATAAAAATAACAGTGGCTGGTGGAATAAAACTTTCAAATGTTGAAGAATATGTTAAAAAAGGTGTAGATGGAATTGTCACAAGTTCTGTATATAACTGTGGAATGGCAGATATTAGTAGTAAATTAAAAATTATTTAAATATAAGGAGTTCCCTATATTTAAACTATGTTAGTTTATAAATTCATTATAAAGGTCTTTATTTTTAGAGAAAATTTTATAAGTTATATCTTTGTATGTAAACTCTAAATAATTTGCATGAAGCCATAATCTATTTGATTTTGTAACTTCAAATCTATCTTCTTCACTTAAAGTTTTATTTAGATAATTTTCTGCATTTTCATCATCTATTCCATAGATTGGGTCACCTAAAATTCTGTGACCAATTGAATATAAATGAACTCTAATTTGATGTTGTCTTCCTGTTAATGGAATCGCTTCAATAAGCGTTAAATCTTTTTCTTTATTGTATTTTAGAGGTTTAATGATTGTTACTGATTCTTTTCCATCATCACAAACTTTCATTCGTACACCAATAACAAGCCCTTCTCTATCAAGTCCTTTGTCTATTCTAATTTCTTCTTTTATATGTCCTTGAGCAATTGCTAAATATGATTTGTGATATTTTTTATCTTGAAACATCTCTTTTAAAGAAACTTCACTTTTTTTGTTTTTCCCAACTATTATAAGTCCCGAAGTTTCGGCATCGATTCTATGAATTAAATTTGCATTTTCTCCAAAATGAAATCTAATTTCATCGAGTAAAGAGTAAGGTGTGTTTTTTGAAATAGGATGAACCATTAGGTTTGTTGGTTTATCAAATATTGCGAAATCATTAAATTCAATTAAAGGTTTTAATCCCCTAGAAACACCCTCGAAAACAGCTATATAAATATAATCAGTAGGAATAGTTTCCCCTGTATTTATGGTATTCATATTTTCATCAAATATTCTTCCTTTTGATGTTAATCTTTGCCCTATTTTTGGGTCTAATCCCAAATCATTTATTAAAAATATTTGTATTTTCTTATCTTTTATAGCTTTATGTTTTTTAAGTGTAAATGGCAAACTTTTGTCCTATTCTTTTTTGGAAATCTGTTATTTCTTATCAGATTTTTTAATTTTAGATTTTGTCTTTTTAGATACAATATCATACTAAAATAATCAAAAATACTTTATAAAAACGAAAACAAGGGACTATTAAAATGGTTGAAAGATATGCTAGAGAAGAAATGACAAAACAATGGACACAGCATGCAAGATACGCAGCGTGGCTTGAAGTTGAAAAGGCGGCTGTAAAAGCATGGAATAAACTAGGTCTTATCCCTGATGCTGATTGTGAAAAAATTATTAAAAATGCTACTTTTTCAGTTGAGCGAATTGAAGAAATAGAAGCTGTTACAAAACATGATTTAATCGCTTTTAATACAAGTGTAAGTGAGAGTTTAGGTGAAGAATCAAGATGGTTTCACTATGGTATGACATCTTCAGATGCTGTTGATACGGGTGTTGCTCTTCAAATGAGAGACTCTTTAAAAATTATTATTGAAGATGTAAAAATGCTAATGGAATCTATTAAAAAAAGAGCAATTGAGCATAAAATGACTTTAATGGTTGGAAGAAGTCATGGTATTCATGGTGAGCCTATTACTTTTGGTTTAACTTTAGCTGTTTGGTATGATGAGATGGCAAGACATCTAACAAATTTAGAACAAACTATGGAAGTAATTGCTGTTGGTCAAATTTCAGGTGCAATGGGTAATTTTGCTCATGCACCTTTAGAGCTTGAAGAGTATGCAATGGCTGAATTAGGTTTAAAATGTGAGCCTTGTTCAAATCAAGTAATTCATAGAGATAGATATGCAAGACTTGCAACAACACTTGCACTTTTAGCATCTTCAATTGAAAAATTCGCAGTTCAAGTAAGACATTTACAAAGAACAGAAGTTTATGAGTGTGAAGAGTATTTTGCAAAAGGTCAAAAAGGTTCTTCTGCAATGCCTCATAAAAGAAATCCAATTTTAACAGAAAATATAACTGGACTTGCAAGAATGATTAGAGCATACGCTGCACCTGCCATGGAAAATGTTGCACTTTGGCATGAAAGAGATATTTCACACTCATCAACTGAAAGATTCTGGTTACCAGATGCATTTATTACATCTGATTTTATGTTACACAGAATGAATAGCGTAATTGCAAACTTAACAGTTATGCCTGAAAATATGATGAAAAATTTAAACCTAACTGGTGGATTAGTATTCTCTCAAAGAGTATTATTAGAACTTCCATTACAAGGTGTAAGTAGAGAAGATGCTTATAGAATTATTCAAAGAAATGCAATGAAAGTTTGGGAAGAAATCCAACACGGAAAACCTACAACAAATGAAAAAGGCGAATCATTATATCTTCAATATCTTTTAGCAGATGAAGAATTGAGAAATTCATTAAGTGAAGAAAAAATAAGAGAGTGTTTTAATTTTGATTATTACACAAAAAATGTAGACGCTATTTTTAATAGAGTTTTTAAATAATAAGGTAATTTATGGGAATTATGATTAAAAAAAGAAATGGTCGTAAAGAGATTTTAGATATTACTAAAATTCAAAAAATGACTATTGAATCAACAGCCGATTTAGATGGTGTATCTCAAAGTGAACTTGAACTTGATGCTCAAATAAAATTTGTAGATGGAATGAGTTCATCTGACATACAAGATGCACTTATAAAAACGGCAGTAGAAAAGATTGATATTGATGTTCCAAATTGGACTTTTGTTGCAGCAAGACTTTTTGTTTTTGATTTATACCATAGAGTTGGAAAAGCAACTCATGGAATAAAAGGTGAGCCATATTGTCATTTAAAAGATTATTTAAAATATGGAAAAGATGCAGGAAGATTAATACCTAATCTGGGTGTTGGTTATGATTTAAATGATTTAGATAATTATATTGATTCATCAAGAGACTTTTTATTTAACTACTTAGGTATCAAAACTTTATACGATAGATATTTAATCAAAAATAATAAAGCTGAACCAATCGAATTACCACAACATATGTTTATGGCAATAGCTATGTTTTTAGCTCAAGATGAAGTTAATAAACAACAATGTGCAAAAGAGTTTTATGATGTAATCTCTAAATTCGAAGTTATGTTAGCAACTCCAACTCTATCAAATGCAAGAACAAATAGACACCAATTATCTTCATGTTATATTGGAAGTTCTCCTGATAATATCGAGGGAATTTTTGATGGTTACAAAGAAATGGCATTATTGTCAAAATTTGGTGGAGGAATCGGTTGGGATTGGAATCAAATCAGAGCTTTAGGTGGTGTTATTGATGACCATAAAAGTGCAGCTGGTGGAACTGTTCCATTTTTAAAAATCACAAATGATATAGCAATTGCTGTCGACCAATTAGGTACACGAAAAGGTGCGATTGCTGTTTATATGGAACCTTGGCATATGGATATTGTTGATTTTATTGATTTAAAGAAAAACTCAGGTGAAGAAAGAAGAAGAGCCCACGATTTATTCCCTGCTTTATGGATTACTGATTTATTTATGGAAAGAGTTTTAGAAGACTCTTATTGGACTTTATTTGACCCTTATGAAGTAAAAGATTTAAGCGAATGTTATGGTGATGAATTCAAAGCTAAATATATTGCTTATGAAGAAGATGCAACTATTACAAAAAATACAATGAAAGCAAAAGATTTATGGAAAAAAGTTCTAACTTCATATTTTGAATCTGGAAGTCCATTTTTATGTTTCAAAGATACAGCAAATAGAGCAAATCCAAATGCACATGTTGGGCATATAAGAAGTTCAAATTTATGTACAGAGATTTTCCAAAATACAAATCCAAACCACTATAAAATCAAATTAGAGTTTATGGATGGAACGATTTCTACTTATGAAGAAGAAGATTTAATTGTTGTTGATGGTGGAATCACTAAAAAAGCAAATAAAGTTTCTGCCCTTGATAGTGTAAATGGAAAAAGAGTATTTATCGTAGAAAAAGAAAAAATTGATGGTGATACGGCCGTTTGTAATTTAGCATCTGTAAATCTTTCAAGAATTAACACAAAAGAAGATATTGAAAGAGTTGTGCCAATAGCTATTAGAATGCTTGATAATGTTATTGATTTAAATTTCTATCCATTAAGAAAAGTAAAAGCTACAAACTTAAAATCAAGAAGTATTGGTCTTGGAGTTATGGGTGAAGCTGAAATGTTAGCTGAATACAAACTTGTTTGGGGTTCAAATGAACACTTCAAAAAAATTGATCAAATTATGGAATCAATTTCATATAATGTTATAAAATCAAGTTCAGATTTGGCGAGTGAAAAAGGTATTTATCCAACATTTAATGGTTCAAATTGGTCAAAAGGAATCATGCCTCATGATCATGCTCCTCAAGCTGTAAATGCTCTTGTAAACAAAGATTTATTTGATGCTTCTTATGATTGGGATAGCTTAAGAGAAAAAGTAAAAAAAGATGGAATGAGAAATGGTTACTTAATGGCAGTTGCTCCAACTTCATCTATTTCTATTTTAGTAGGAACTACGCAAGCTATTGAGCCTGTTTATAAAAGAAAATGGTTTGAAGAAAACTTATCAGGATTAATCCCAGTTGTTGTTCCAAAACTATCTCCTGAGACTTGGAATTATTATACACCTGCTTTTGAAATTGACCAATTATTAGTTATAAAAGCAGCAGCTATAAGACAAAAATGGATAGACCAAGGTCAATCTACAAATATTTTTATGAGTTTAGATAAAGCAAGTGGAAAACATTTACATGAAATCTATACATTAGCTTGGAAGTTAGGACTTAAATCTACATATTATTTAAGAAGCCAATCACCAGAAGCAAAAAATGATGTTGAAGATAGAAGTATGGAGTGTTCAGGTTGTCAATAAGATAACCTGCCTTACCAACGAACAATTTAATTAATATAAAATTTTAGAAAAAATAGAGGACTTCAAATGGAGCGAAAAACCATATATAACCCAGATTCAAAAGAGAGTTTAAACGATAGAAGAATTTTTGGTGGAAATAGTGATGGTATGATTAATTTCACAAAAATGAAATATCAATGGGCATTAAATCTTTGGGATACAATGGAAGCTAATACTTGGTTTCCAAGAGAAGTTCAAATGACAGGGGATGCAAAAGATTATAAATATCTTACTGAACCTGAAAAAAGAATGTATGATTTAGTTTTATCTCAATTAATTTTTATGGATTCTTTACAAACAAATAATCTAATGGACAACATAAATCCATATATCACAGCTCCTGAAATAAATGCTTGTTTAAGTAGACAATCTTATGAAGAAGCAAATCATAGTAAATCTTATGCAGTTATGGTTGAGTCTATTTCTGATAATTCAGACCAAATTTATGATATGTGGAAAACAGATTTAAAACTAAAAGAAAAAAATAATTATATTGCTACTGTTTACAAAAACCTTTCAGGTCATGTTACAGATGAAAAAATAGTATTAGCACTTTTTGCAAATCAGATTTTAGAGGGATTATACTTTTATGCTGGATTTGCTGCTATGTATGCTCTTGGTAAATCAGGAAAAATGTTAGGAAGTTCACAAATGATTAGATTCATCCAAAGAGATGAAGTTACACATTTATTACTTTTTCAAAATATGATAAATTCAGTTAGAAAAGAAAGACCAGATTTATTTACAGTTGATTTAGAAGAAAAAGTAAGAGTAATGTTTAGAAAAGCCGTAGAATTAGAATCATCTTGGGGTTCATATATCACTCAAGGACAAATCCTAGGTTTCACAGATGGAATCATAAAACAATATATTCAATATCTAGCAGATAAAAGATTAGATGCAGTTGGATATAAACCAGAATACAATGTAAAACACCCTATTCCATGGGTTGATGGATACGCAAGTTTTAATGACCAAAGAACAAACTTCTTCGAAGGAAATGTAGTTAATTATAGTAAGGGTTCTATTGATTTTGATGATTTCTAGAATTTAGATTTATGTGTTGAAGTTTTAAAACTCCACATAATTTCTTGTTAAATGTTTATAGGTGATTAAATAAAAGTCATCGATTAAAATCGATAACAGATGTCTTTATGAAATTTATGCCAAAGACAAATATTAAAGAGTGGAATCTTATTATGGCTCACAGCTCTTTTGATTTCCTAAAAGAGGTATTTTGGAGTAAGGAAGTTATTGTAAAAACTGCTATTGCAAAACTTGGTAATTCTTCTATTGAATTAATCCACGCACTTTATCAAGAAGGAAAACTTTGTACAACGGGGAAGTGTATTCTTATTCATTATAACTTTGAGACAAAAACATCTGTTAAAATCCCTGATAAAATAAGATTAGAGTTAGAAAATCATCTATTTACTGAACATTGGACTGTTACTTTGGATGAATTAGAATTGTTACAAAAGAATTATAATGATAAAAATAAATAGATTAGACCACCTAGTTTTAACGGTTAAAGATATAGATAAAACTGTTGATTTTTATACAAAAGTTTTAGGTATGGAGAAAGAGATTTTTAAAGGCACAAGAGTTGCTTTAAAATTTGGAAATCAAAAAATTAATCTACACCAGTTAGGAAATGAATTTGAGCCAAAAGCATTTAATGTAAAAAATGGAAGTGCTGATTTATGTTTTATCATTGATATACCTTTAATTGAGGCTAAAAACTATATAGAGAGTTTAAATATTGTTATTGAAGAAGGAATTGTTAGTAGAACTGGTGCAAATGGAGAAATCGACTCTATTTATTTAAGAGACCCCGATTTAAATTTAATTGAATTATCAAATTACAAATAAAAGAATCTTTTAAATATTTTAGTTTTCATAAATAACAACTTTATTTCGACCACTATTTTTTGCTTTATAAAGGGCTGTATCTGCTTGATTTAATAATTCATTTATTAGTATATTTGTATTATTATTTGTAAATGTAACTCCAAATGAAGCAGCAAATTTAACTTCTTCATCTAAAGAAGAAAAAACTTTTGTATCTGATATGGCAATCCTTAATCTCTCAGCTACTTTTTCGGCTTCAATAATATTTGTTTCAGGCAATAAAATAGCAAATTCTTCACCTCCAATACGACCTGCAATATCAACTTCCCTTAAGATAATATAACAAACATTTGCAATCTCTTTTAAAACTAAATCACCGGTATTATGTCCGTATTTATCATTAATATATTTAAAATAATCTATATCAAACATAATAAGAGAAAATTCTCTTCCATATCTTTCTTTTCTGTGTAACTCCATTTCTGTTTTTTCTATAAATGAACGTCTGTTATTTAAACCAGTTAGATAATCTGTATAGGCCTGTTTTTCCAAATCTATACGATTATCTTTATTTTCTATGGCAATTGCTGCTATATTTGCTGCAAAATTGATTCGTTCTATATCTGATTCATTTGGTTTACTTGGATTTTTATGATAAATTGCAAATGTTCCTAGAACTTTTCCATTTGATGCAATAATTGGTTCAGACCAACATGATCTAAGGTTTGCCTGTTTTGCTATTTCTTTATATGGTTGCCAAAATTTATGAGTCATAATATCATCAACAATTACTCTTTCTTTTATCATTGCAGCTGTTCCACAAGAACCAGCGCCAACAGCTATTTTAAGACCATTTATTGCATTATTATAAAAATTTGGGAGCCTATTTTTAATGCTATTTATTAGATGGTTACCTTCTTTATCTAATAACAAAATACTACAAAGTGAATCTGAATCTTCAAACTCAATAGTTCGTAATATTTCTTCTAAAACATCCTTTAATTCAACACCTTTTGCAACTAAACCAAGGATTCTATCATGGGCTCTATTTCTTTGTTCACTTTTCCAATGGATAGTAATATCACTAAAGTTAAATAGTTTTTTATCACCAATTAATGATACTCTTATAAGCACATGTCGATAAGTTCCATCTTTACATTTCACTGTAACTTCTAGTTCTGAAGATGAAATAGCATTTTCATAACTATTCTCTAGACTTTTATACCATGGATTAACAATTTTTTGCCTATATTTTGAATTTGGAAATGCTTTTTTTAGCCAAATATCTAAAGTGGGAATATCGTCTTTTTCATAACCAAATAATTTTGTAAATTGGTGGTTAAGATATTCTATTTCACCTTTTACATTTGACCACCCAATACCATTTGGAGAGAAATCTAAAATATCAGATAAATGTATTACCTTTTTATTACTATTTAATAAATTCTTCTCTAGTTCAAAATGTTCCAATTTTGATAAACCATTTTGCGCTAACATTTGAGCTATGCTAACAATACATTTTATCGAAGATTGGATCTTATCATTTGAAACAATTGGAACTTCTTTGATTGCTTTGAGATAAGTTTTTTTATCAAAATTAAACTTGTTACTTTGTTTTTCAAAAGATTTGAGATTAGGTGATTTCGTTAAAACTTGACCTAAAAATAAAGTTGCTATTCTTTGCTCTTTTATTATAATAGGTGTGGCATAATCAATTAATCCATTTTTACATAATGAAGTTGTAATTTCACCATCTCTTATATTTTCTATTAATTTAAAATTACTTTTTAGACAATTTTTCTTACTTTCAGTACTTACTTTATGGAAATTTTCGCATGCACTTATCCATCCAGATTGAGAAATCACTTCACCGTCTATTGCTATTAATCCGTTCGGGATTCCTGTCGCACTATAAAAGCTATCTAAAATTTTTGAAAATTCAACAACATCTACTAAATCACTGAATTTGTAATTTGTTACGGTTAATTCATTTAAAAGCATAAGTTCTCTTTTGTTTATATAGTTAAATTATACTCTCATTATTCTATTTTTGTATAATAGAAACTTGTAATAATATTAGTAAAAAATAAGTAAAAAGGATTAATTAATGTCAAAAGAAAGAATAAAAGATTTTATTGATAAACAACTTGAAAATTTAGAGGACAGTATATATAAAATCGAAGAAGATAAGAATCATATTTATGTTATTTTTAGTGAGATTCTAAATGAAAATACAAATAAAGAGATTACTTTTAAAATATTAGATGAAGTTTTATATATGCACTCTATTTCTTATGGATGGAAACCAGTAGAAAAAGGAGTAGCAAATAAATATTTTTGGATTGAATTATTAAAAACAGAAGCTTAAACAGCGACTGTTTTTGCAGGAAGAGTTGAAATAAATTCTTCAATTGATATTGCAACTCTTTTTGAAAAGGCAACAGCTTCAACAACGGTTCTAGCACCAGTTACTACATCTCCAGAGGCAAAAACACCTTTCCTTGCTGTTATTCCATTTTCATCACTTTGAAGTAATCCATTTTCACCTAAAGATAATCCAGTATTATTTTTAACAATTAAATCTCGTGCTGTTTGACTAATAGCAACTAAAATAGAATCTGCTTCTTCAAAACATTCTTCATTAATTTCTTGATTAGTTGTTATATACCGAATACCTTTTTCTGTAAGTTCTAAAGGTAAGCTATGAAGTTTAAATTTTACTCCATCTATTTTTGCATGGTCAATTTCAATCTTTTCAGCAGGCATATCTTCTTCACCTTTTCTATACATTATTGAGACATCATTAGCACCATTTCTAATAACAGTTCTTGCAACATCCATAGCAACATTTCCAGCACCAATGACAACAACTCTTTTACCTAACTCATAAGCTTTTGGTGTTTTTAAATAATCAATTGCGAAGTGTACATTTCCTAAACTTTCACCTTTAATTCCTAATTTTTTTGGAGCCCAAACACCTGTTCCTATAAAAATTGCATCAAATCCATCTCTTTGCATATCATCAAGAGTAATATGTTTGCCAATCATAATATTTTTTCTGATGTTAACACCCAATTTTTTTAGGTTAACCTCAATTTTGTCAAGTATAGTTTTGTCAAGTCTAAAATCAGGAATACCATATCTTAAAACACCACCTATTTGCTCATTCCCTTCATACATTGTTACATGGTACCCTTTCATTGCCATCATCATTGCAAGACTAATTCCCGCTGGTCCTGAACCAATTATTGCTAAATTTCGTCCATTAGGAGTTGGTTTCTCAAATTCTCTATAATTCATATAATAAGTTGAGATATAGTTTTCAATTCCTCCAACATTAACAGGGATAGATTTTTTATTTAAAATACAGTGACCCTCACAATGTTTTTCATGTGGACAAACAAGTGAACAAATAATTGATAAAGGATTATTTTGGAAAACTTTTTCTCCTGCTTCTTTAATATCACCACTTAAAAAAAGTCTAATCATTTCTGCTATTGGAGTACCAACGGGACAACCTGTTTGACATCTTGGTTTTTTGCAATCTAAGCAAGTTTGGGCTGAATTTATTATATGTTGCATTTTATTCTCTTTAGTAATTTCTATCTAATTATAACAAATAAATTAAATTTTTAAATTAATTTTTAAAAATAAGCTAATATTCTAATTATTTCCTTACTAATTGAGTATAATGTCAAACTTAATTAAATTTAGCCACCAAAAGATTTAATATCAATAATTTCCGAGAAAAGGGTATCAATGTCACTTGTTAAAAAAGTAGTATTTTTAATAATTTTATTTATTGGATTTATAATCTATTCTGTATATAGTTTTGATTTTGATTCTTCATCAAATACCCAAACTTTAGTTTATACGCCAATTAAAACAGAAATTAGTTCTAATGATACGGGCTTGATTGACAAGATTATTAACTTTTTTGTTTCAGCAGATGATAAAGAGTTAAAGCCATTTAACTTGGTTTTAACTAAAAAAGATGGAATTGTTACAATGGATGGAGTATTTGCAAATCAATTAGACGCAAAAAGGGTTGCAGATATTTTGAATATCAATAGAGATGGTGAATATACTTATGAAGATGATATTGCTATAGATGAAGTTTTACTCTCAAAAGTTGCTGTATTAATCACGCCTTTTAAAGATTTTTTTGCAGATGGTGCAAAACTTCTTATTATGAATGATGAAGTATCAATATCTGGTGAATTAAAAGATCCAAATTATTATGCTTTATTAGAGTCTATAACTTCAAGAATGGATATTAATTTAATAAAAGATATAAATATTGCTAACCCAACTCTTATAACTACTACGGATGAAGATAACATAAATAATGAAGAGAATCTTCCTGCAAATAACAATAAAGCCACTCCTATTAGTCAAAAAGAAAATATCGTAAAAACTGGTGCAATGCCAAAAGATATGCAAAGTATTATTAATCAAATTGTTGCAGAAAAAAAGGTTCAATTTGAACGAAAAAGCTCAACAATTACACCTGATTCAAATGTAACTTTGGCGCGAATTGCGAAAGTATTGGAAGATAACAAAAATATTAAAATTGAAATTGCTGGACATACAGACTCAAGAGGCGATAAATATTTAAATAAAAAGATTTCACAAGATAGAGCAACTAGTGTAAAAATTGCTTTAATTGATTTAGGAATAGATGAAAATAGATTAAATGCTGTTGGTTACGGAGAAGATTTCCCAATTGCAAAAGATGATGAAAATGGTTTATCTGAGATAAACAGAAGAGTTGATTTTAATATTATAGGAGAATAATTTATGCTAGAAACTGCTTCACTAATTATAATAAATTTGGTTATTGCTGGAATTATAGGATTTATTTTAGGTTATGTGGTAGGGAAAAATAATTTTCCCAAAATTGAGTCAATACATAATGATAGAGTTGATGATTCAAGGGATGATAGAATTAAAAGTACATTAAATCCTATCTTTAGAAAGAATTCTAATTTAGATTATAAACCTTTGATTTTAACTACACCAAAGCCAACAGGAAAAGATTCTTTGATAAAAATAAAAGGAATAAATTCTAAAATAGAAATTGATTTGAATAATTTAGGAATTTATCATTTTGAACAAATTTCAAGATGGTCTAATAAAAATGCAGAATGGATAGAAGAATTCTTATTACTTCCTGGAATTGCAAGAAATAATCAATGGATTGATCAAGCAAAAATCCTTACTTTGGGTAAAGATACTCCTTATAGTTTACAAGTTGAAAATGGTGAAGTTGAAGTAGATTAAGTTTTAATCTACTCTTTTATTTTCACTACATATCTTCCAACAGCTTTACCTGAAAGAAGATGTTCATAAGCTGCTTTTATTTCATCCAATGAAATTTCATTTATAATTGAATTTAAACTATTTATTTTCCATCTACTTGCTAATTTTTCCCAAGCAGCCTGTTTCTTTTCTAATTTACACTCAACTGAATCAATTCCTATTAACCTTACACCTCTTAATATAAAAGGAAATACATTTGTATTTAGCTCATGAGAAGAAGTAAGTCCACAACAAGTTGCAACTCCATCATATTTTATTTGTTTAAGTGCATTTGCTAATATTTTTCCACCAACAGTATCAACAACACCTGCATATTTCTCTCTTAATAAAGTTTTTTTTGATTCTTCTTCAAACTCTTCTCTAAGAATAACTTCATTTGCACCAATTTTCTTTAAAAAATCAATTCTTTCTTTTTTCCCAGAAATGGCTGTTATGTTGTATCCTAATTTACTTAATATTGCAATTGCGATAGAACCAACACCACCTGTTGCACCAGTTACTAAAATATCACCGCTTTCTGGTTTTATTCCATTTTCAATTAATTCATTTACACTTAGTGCAGCAGTAAGTCCAGCTGTTCCAAAAGTCATAATTTCTCTATCTGAAATTGCATCAGGAATTCTTGCAACCCAAGAAGCAGGGATCTTTACATATTGAGCATGACCACCATTTGAATTCATTCCCATGTCATAACCTGTTACAAGAACCCTTTCCCCCACTTTAAAAATTGGTGAAGTTGATTCAAAAACAGTTCCCGCAACATCAATTCCTGTAATATGTGGAAAATGTTTACTAACTCCTGGATTTCCAACTGAACTTAATGCATCTTTATAATTTAATGAAGAGTAAGTTACTTTTATAACAACTTCATTCTTTTCGCATTTTGGAGTCTCAACTTCTTGAATACTTGATTTAAATTCATTATCTCCAACTTTTTCAACTACAAAAGCTTTCATTCTCTTTTCCTTTTTTCACTATGATCTTAATGTTTTAATAAATCTTTTAAACTATCTTTTGGACTTTTGCCATTTAATATAAGATTTACTTCATTTGCAATAGGTGTATAAATATTGTATTTAATAGAAAGATTATGTATTGCTTCAGCCGTCTTAATTCCCTCTGCAACTTCACCTAACTCTATTAATATATCTTCTAAATTTTTATTTGAAGCTAGACCTAATCCAACTCTATAATTTCTACTCATTGTAGAATTTGCAGTTAAAAAAAGGTCACCAGCACCACTTAATCCCAAAAATGTTGATTTTTTTGAACCAAAGAATTTTCCAAATCTTTCCATTTCCACTAAACCCCTAGCAATCAGTGAAGCTTGAGCATTTTTACCTAGGTTTAATCCCTCACAAATCCCACTTGCAATTGCTAAAACATTTTTATAAGCACCTGCTACTTCAGCTCCAATTACATCAGAACTATAATAAGTTTTTATAAAATTAGGAAAAAAAGGAGAAAATTCTTCAAAAAGTTTTTTTGAATTTGAATTTATAACCAAAGCACATGGTAAACCTTGTCTAACTTCCGTCGCAAATGATGGACCTGAGATAAATCCTATATTTTTCTCAGGAACAAAATCAGCATATATTTCATTTAAAAATTGCCCAGTCGAAGCTTCTATTCCTTTTGAAGCTACAAGAATTTTTTGTCCATTAAAAACAAAATTTTCTTTTAACCAAGATCTAATTTCTTGAGCTGGAATTGCAATTATTAAGTATTTGCACTCTAATGCAGTTTTTAAATCAACAAAATTTTCAATTTCTTTTTTTGTTCTTGAAGTTATTAAAACCTTTTGTTTTTGACTTAGTGCAAAATGAAGAGCTTGTCCCCATTTCCCTGCACCAATAACTGCGATAGAGTTATTTTTCATTAAGATAGTCTTTGTTTTAATAATTCATTCACTTTTGCAGGATTTGCACTACCTTTTGATTCTTTCATAGTTTGACCTACAAAAAAAGCAAATAGTTTATCTTTACCTGATTTATATTCTGTTACTTTATCTTCATTTGCAGCTAAAATAGCATCAATAATAGCTAATAAGGCACCATCATCAGATACTTGTTTAAGTCCTAGTTTTTCAATAGCGGCATCAACATCTTTTGATTCGTTTTCAAACAAATAATCAAGTACTTCTTTAGCAGCTTTTCCAGAGATTGTACTGTCTTCAATTCTTTTTACAAGAGTTGCTAAAGTTTTTGCATCAATAATTGAATCTTCAAGTAAAGCACCCTCTTTTAATCTTGCAAGTAATTCAACAGTTAACCAAGTTACTGCATTTTTTGCACTAATTCCTTCAATCATCATTTCATCAAAAAATTTAGCCATTTCTAAAGAAGCTGTGATTACAGAAGCATCATATTCTTTTAGTCCAAACTCTTTTACAAATCTCTCTTTTTTCTCATCAGGAAGTTCTGGAATTATTGAATATTTAGCAAGCATTTCATCTGTAATTATTACAGGTAAAAGGTCTGGATCAGGGAAATATCTATAATCAGCAGCATCCTCTTTTCCTCTCATTGATCTAGTTTCACCACGTTCAGGATCAAAAAGTCTTGTTTCTTGTACAATTTCAGTTGAGTGAACACCATCTTCCCATGCTTCAATATGTCTATTTACTTCATATGCAATTGCTTTTTCAATAAATTTAAATGAGTTCATATTTTTGATTTCACATCTAGTGTAAAGGTTTTTGTCACCTTTTGGTCTAATGGAAACATTTACGTCACATCTGAAACTTCCTTCTTGCATATTTGCATCAGAAATACCGAGGTATCTTACAATTGAATGAAGTTTTTTAAGATATAAAATAGCTTCTTCTGCACTTCTCATATCAGGTTCTGAAACTATTTCAAGTAAAGGTGTCCCTGCTCTATTTAAATCAACTTGAGAAACACTTCCTGCATGGATATTTTTTCCTGCATCATTTTCTAAGTGAGCTCGTGTTACTCCAATAGTTTTTTGTCTTCCATCTGGAAAATCAATTACTAATTCCCCAAGACCAACAACTGGAACTTCAAATTGAGAAATTTGATAACCACTTGGTAAATCTGGATAAAAATAGTTTTTTCTATTAAATACTGATTTTTGATTTATTTGTGCTTTAAGTGCAGTTCCAAGCATGATTGCTTTATGAACAGCCTCTTTATTTAAAACAGGTAATGCACCTGGTAATCCTAAACAAGTTGGACAAATATTAGTATTTGGCTCTTCGCCAAAACTTGTGGGACATGAGCAAAAAAGTTTACTATTAGTATTTAACTGTGTATGTACTTCTAATCCTATAATAACTTCAAACATCTATTTCCTTTATCTAACTATTTTTATATCGGCAGTTAGTTTTTGTTTCTCAAAATAATCTTTTAAATATTTTTTTTCTCTTAAACTCATCATATCATTAAATATTTTTGCTTTTACAGTTTCAAAATCAAGAGAAGTAGTTCCTTCTTTTCTTATCACAAATAAAGAAACAAACTGTTTATTTGCTGTAAAAATAGGAGTAAAAGTATTTAGTTTCGTATCATTTAATAAAAATTGCATTTGAGGTTGTAAACTTTGAACCCCAAGTTTTAGTGGAGTTTTTTCAACATCAGCTGCAATTACCATTGGATTATTTATAGCATTTGATAATGAAGCTTTATTTTTTGAAGTATATTGTGTTACTTCATAAGCTTTTGAAGTTGAGAATTGACCTTTATTCTTTTCATAATATAATTCCATGTCTTCTTGTGTCGCAACTGCTAATTGACCTTTTACTATTTTTTGAATTAGTTTTTGTCTAATAACAGCATCCTTTGCTTCTTCTTCAAAATCAGCATAATTTGCATATTTTTGTTTTACTATGGCTTTAAAAGAGTATAAATCCATTCCATTTGCTTTTGCTAATCTTTCAATATATTCATTTACATCAAAAACATCAGCAGTTATATTATTTTGACTTACAGCTTGTTCATATAAAGTTTTATCTATTAGTAATCCAACAGCTTCATTTTTACTGATTTTGTTTATTGATACGGTTTTATCAATGTCATAAATTGTGATTGGTTGATCATTAACAGTTAGTGCAACACCATTAACTACACCAGCAAATGATATTCCTGAACTTACAAGTAGTGTTAAAAAAAGTTTGTACATTTATTTTCCTTCTTTCATAAAACAGACATTTTACCAAAAAAATGGTAAATATCTGTTTTTGTAAAAAAAAGATCACAAAGTTTTAGTTTTTGTAACTTTATTGATTAAATAAAAGATTGAATTATAATCAAGTCCTGATTCTTCACTCAATCCAATTTCACAAGTTTTACTTGTAGAAAATGCCATTTTAGCGTCAGTTGTTTGCTCTTTTAAAGCTCTTAATGCTGATTTATTTAATTCAGGGAAATTAAAACCTCTATCACCTGCAAACCCACAACATTTAACATCTGCTGGAATTATTACATTTGTTGAACATAGTTGGGCTAAAGTTTTAAACTTATCTTCTAATCCCATTTTTCGTGAACTACAAGTTGTATGAATTGTTATAGGTTCTTCAATTGCTGTAAATTCTAAATCTTTTGTTAGAAATTTTAAAGCAAATTCTATTGGTTCATAAACATCTAATTTATGAGAAAAACTCTCTAACATTTTTTTAGTACAAGGACTTGTATCGCATAAAATTGGGTATTCTCCAAATTCACTTGCATGTAAAAGTGCAATTTCTAATTGTGATGATTTTGTATTTGAAGCTTCATTAAATCCTTTTGATGAAAATGGCATACCACAACATAAGTTTGGTAAATTTTCAGGAAATAAGATTTGATAACCAGCTTTTAATAATACTTCGACAGTAGTATCAAACAACTCTTTTTCTTCTTTTGATACAGCATTTAATCCCATACTTCTATTTATACATGAAGGGAAATATACTACTTTTTTATCACTAACTTTTTGCTCAAAATTTAAATTTATATTTGTTCCTTTTGGCATAACGTCACTCCATTTAGGAAGAGAGTTTTTACTTAGGTCTCTAAATGTTTTAGTTACAGTTTCCATACTAGGAGTTCCTAAAACTTTATGAATAAAGTTAGCACTGTGAAGACCAAATCTTACACCTTTTAAAGTCATTGAGAAATTATTTGCTATAAAATTTGCAATAGATTTAGAACTATTTGAGGCTTGTTCTGCTCGTAAGTGTTTAGTTAAACTTCCTGTATCAATTTTTACGGGACAGGCACTTGAACATAAACTACATGTTGCACAAGTTTCTATTCCATCGTATTGATATAAATCTTTGTACTCTTTTGCTTCTTTGTGATTCCCAATACTTTCAAGTCTTGAAATCTCTCTATTTATTACGATTCTTTGCCTTGGAGTTAAAGTTAATTCATTTGAAGGACATGTTGGTTCACAAAATCCACATTCAATACATTTATCAACTATTTCATTGGTCGCTGGAAGAGTTTTTAGATTTTTAAGATGAGCTTCTTTATCTTCATTTATTATTACACCTGGATTTAAAAGTCCTTTTGGGTCAAATAATGATTTGATTTTTTTCATCATAATATAAGCATCATGTCCCCACTCTACTTCTATAAATGCTGCCATATTTCGCCCTGTTCCATGTTCTGCTTTTAAGCTTCCTTGGTATTTAACAGCAACTGAATGTACAACTTCATTCATAAGTTCATCATATCTTTTAATCTCTTTTGGATCTGAGAAATCTTGAGTAAATACAAAGTGAAAATTTCCTTCAAGGGCATGACCAAAAATAAGAGCTTCTGAGTAACCATATTTTTTAAATAATTCTTGAAGTTCAAGTGTCGCCACAGCTAAACACTCAATTGGATATGCAACATCTTCAATAATTACAGTTGTTCCTGTAACTCTTACAGCTCCAACAGCAGGAAATAAACCTTTTCTAATTTTCCAGTAAAGTGTATATTCATGTTCATCTTTTGTAAAATAAATTTCTCTTACAACATCAAATTCTTTTAATAACTCTTCTATTTGAGTTATTTGAATATCTAATTGTTTATCATTTATAGCTCTTGTTTCTATTAAAAGTGCAGTTATTTCTGAACCTAAATCTTTTATATATTCAGGCATTGCTGAATCATTTTCAATACTTTTTAAAGCGGCTCTATCCATAAGTTCAACGGCATCAACAACTATTTGATTTGAATCTCGTGCTAGTTTTAATTTTGTCACAGCGCTACATGCCTCATTCATATCTTTAAAATAAATTAAGGCACTTGCTTTGTCTTTTAAATCTTCAACAGTATAATAAGTGATTTCTTCAATAAAAGCTAAAGTTCCTTCACTTCCAATGATTAAATGTTGAAGTATTTCAAACTCATCATCAAAATCAATTAAAGCATTTATTGAGTAACCACATGTATTTTTGATTTTAAATTTTCGCTCAATTCTTGCTCTTAATTCTTCATTGTTTTTTGTATCATCTGAAAAACTTTTTAAATCTTTTAGAAAATCAGCATGGCTTTTTCTAAAGGCATCTTTACTTTCTTTGCATCCTGTATCTAGTTTTGTTCCATCACTAAAAATCAATTTTATAGATTTTAAAGTTTTGTATGAGTTTTGTGAAATCCCACAGCACATTCCCGAAGCATTATTAGCAGCAATTCCACCAATCATAGCAGCATTTATACTAGCTGGATCTGGACCAATCTTTTTAGAATATCTGGCTAATAATCCATTAGCTTGCGCGCCTGTAAGTGCTGGTTGTAATGATATAAAACTTGCATCTGGTGAGATTTTAAAATTTGAGAAATTTCTTGAAGTAACAATTAAAATTGAATCACTAATTGCTTGACCTGATAGTGAAGTTCCACCAGCTCTAAAAGTTATGCTTAAATCCATAGAATTTGATAATTCTATAATATCTTGAACCTCTTTTGCATTATCTGTTTTGATTACAATTTTTGGGATTAGTCTATAAAAAGATGCATCTGTTCCATAAGCTAAAGTATGTAATTTATCTGTGAAAATCTTTTTCTTTGAAATCTTATTTATAATTTGATTATAAAAATCTTGGTATTTACCTTCTAACATTTTTTTCCTTTTTTATTTTTTTGTTTGTGAAAAAAAATCGATTGCTATTCAAGTCGGGGAACCGTATAAATTCTTTGTTGAGAGTCATAAATAAAAGAGTACATTTTATCTTTTATTTTAAGTATTATATTGAAGATTAGTTTTATAAAAAGTTTTATTTTCATAATTTCTTATTGATTTTCTTTAAATAAAGAAGATAATTTTTTTAATTTTAATACCATGAACCTCTCCTTATTTCAATATTTCTAATTTATATATATGTTTCTTCATTTAGGCATAAATATGCCTAAATGAAGTTATTAGTTTTTTATGGAATCATCCAAGTTAAAATATATGCTTGCGCCATTGTAATAATACCAATAAATGTTACTAGTATTAAACTATGTTTTACTGTAAATCTAAATAAATCAGATTCTTTTCCAACAATTCCTGCTGATGCACATGCAATTGCTATAGATTGAGGAGAAATCATTTTACCACATACTCCACCTGTAGTGTTTGCTGTTACCATCAATGTTTCATTAAGTCCTAATTGATGTGCAGTTTGTTGCTGTAATCCGCAGAAAAGTGCATTTGATGAAGTGTCTGATCCTGTTAAGAATACTCCTAGCCATCCAAGTAATGGTGAAAAGAATGGGAATAAGAATCCAGTATTTGCAAGAACAAGAGCCATAGTTGTTGACATTCCTGAATAATTCATTACAAATGCAAAACCAAGAACCATACCAATTGATAAAATTGCCCATTTAAGTTCAAAAAGCGTTTCACCCATTGTTTTTGATGCAGTAGTTACATTTAATCTAAAAATAAACATTGTGATAATTGCTGTTAAGAAAATAGCAGTACCAGTTGCTGAAAGTGGATTAAATGTATATATAACTTCAAATGATTTAGGAGCACTTACAATCGGAGGCATTTTAAAAATCATATTATGAATTTCAGAGAATTCAAATTTGAAAATTGTACCAGCAAAAATTTGATCTTTGTCAAAGAAAGCTTTAAACCATTTTGTTGTCCAAATTGTAACCATTACAGAAAGAATTATAAATGGCGACCAAGCTTTAAATACTTGAAAAGATGTGTGAGCTGTATGAACAACTTCATTTATCTCTACAACTTTCATAATATTTTTTGGTTTCCATGATTTTAAGAAAAGTGTTGTTGCAACAATAGAAACAATTGCTGAAGTAACATCTGGCAATTCAGGTCCAATAAAATTTGATGTAATATATTGAGAAATAGCAAAACTTCCACCAGCAACAAGAGCTACAGGCCATACATCTTTTACACCCTTCCATCCATCCATCATAACTACAAGCCATAAAGGAATAATCATTGAAAGTAATGGTAATTGACGACCAGCCATTGCTCCAATTAAAAATGGATCAATACCAGAAACTTTTCCAGCAACAATAATTGGAATACCTAAAGCACCAAATGCAACAGGAGCAGTGTTTGCGATAAGACACAATCCAGCAGCATATAATGGTTTAAATCCAAGTCCTACTAAAATAGCAGCTGTAATTGCAACAGGTGCACCAAAACCTGCAGCACCTTCTAAAAAAGCACCAAATGAGAAACCAATTAAAATAACTTGAATTCTTTGATCTTCAGTAATTGAAATAATAGAATTCCTAATAATCTCAAATTGTCCACTTTTTACTGTTAATTTATATAAGAATACCGATGCTACGATAATCCAAGCTATTGGCCATAAACCAAACAGAAATCCATATTCAGCTGACGCGAATACCATGTTAACTGGCATTTTAAAGCCTATTACTGCCACAATCATAGAAAGTGCTAGTGTAATAGCTGCTGCATAATGCCCTTTCATTCTAAATACTGCAAGTGCCAAGAAGAAAAAAACAATAGGAATCAGTGCTACTAGCGCTGATAGTCCTAAGCTATCTCCAATTGGAGCGTATACTTGTTGCCAAGTTTGCATATAAAACCTCCATAATAAAATATAAAATATATTAATATAACAGTATGAAATTTATATGATTTTAATATGTAAAATTATTAAAGAATTAAATATTTTTAAATATGTAACCAGCATCAATAATTGTTTGAATATACTCTTTGGGAAAAATTCTTCTTACCCTTCTAATAAGACTTCTTATTGATTCTAGTGAACTAAAATTACCTTCCCAAACATAACTTTCTATATTTTCATAGGTTATAACTTGATTTTTTTTACTAAGAAATAGATTTATTAAAAGTTTTTCTTTTTTTGTTAATCTTATTTCTTGATTATCAATCACAATTGTGGCTGACTTAAAATCAAAATATGAGTTTTCATCAAAATAGATTTTACTATCTTGAATATTGCAAAGTTTCTCAATTTTTATTTCTAATTCATCTATGAAAAATGGTTTCTTTAGATAATCATTACAACCAAAATCGTAGGATTGTTTTATCACATCTAACTCGACACTCGCACTTATGATTATTACTGGAACAATTTTGTAATATTCTCTTATTTTTTTTAGTATATTAATTCCATCTATGTTTGGAACATTTATATCTAAAATAAAACATGAAAAACCTTCTGTTATATTTTCATAAGCATCAGATCCATCAGTAAAAGAGATTACATTGTAGTTTTTTAGTTTTAATCTTTTAGTGATAGTCTCATTTAATTTTTTATTATCTTCTAAAAGTAAGATTTTCATTTTTAAACCTTTTTATGGGGAAGTTTTATTGTAAAAATGACATGATTTTCATCATTTCTTACGGTAATACTTCCTCTCATTTTTTCTTCAATTATAACTTTTGCCATATAAAGACCAAGTCCTGTTCCATCTTCTTTTGTCGTAAAATAAGGTTCAAAAATTGACTTTATAATTTTTTCATCAATTGCACCTGCATCATCAATTATCTCTATTGTATTAGAATTTGTAGAGCGTTTAATATTAATATCAATAGTTCCTTTTTGATTTATAGGTAAATTCTTTTCTACAATCTTATTTTTTGCATTATTTATTATATTTAATAAAACTTGTTTAAACTCATTTTCATATCCATAAATAAGTAACTCTTCATTTTCATTTTTATAATTAAAGTTCATTTTAATATTTGAATAAAATACTTGTTTTCCTATGATTTCGTTTATTTCTGTTAAAGCTTTTGAAATAGAAAAAAGTTGTTTTTTAGTTGAAGGTTTTAAAAAGTTTCTAAAATCAGTTAATGTTTTTGACATATATTTTATTTGAACCATTGAATCATTTACAAACTCTTTTACATTTTTATCTTTTAACTCTTTTAATAAATAAGAAGTTTGTATATCTTGAACGAGTGCTGATAATTCTACTAAAGGTTCATTCCATTGATGTGCAATTGCTGCAATCATATCACCCATTTCAGCTAGTTTACTTTGCTGAATTAAAAATTGTTTTTGTTGAATTCTCTCTGTTATATCATCCATAATACAAACAATTCCACCAACACTTCCGTCTATATTTTTATAAACAGCTTTATTTAAAATAATATGTTTCATCTCATTTGAAGTTGTATAAAAAGTAAATTCAGATGTGCTTGTACTAAATGTATTAAGTAGTTCTTGATCAATTAAAGTATTTTTAGTGGCAATTGGAAGAGGAAAAAAATCAAATGCAGTCTTTCCTATTACTTCATCTCTTGAACAATTCACTAAAGAAGTGAAACTTGTGTTGCAACCCAAAAATTTGCCCTCAACATTTTTGTAATAAATTGGGTTTGGAATAGTATCAAGAAGCACTTTATCAAATTCTATTCTATTTGAAAGTTCAAGTTCAAGTTTTTCTCTTCTTTGAATATTTGCTTTTAAAATTACAACTATGATACTTAATAGTGCAATTATAATTATTGTTATGATAAAAAACTTCGTATGTTCTTTATAAATTGATGTGGGTTCATTAATAATTATAGGATTTTCAACATACTTATAAACATCTAAATTAAATCTTTTTAGTTCATTATAATTAAACATATAAAGGTTTGGAGATTTTTCTAAAATAGGAATATCTTTTATATTTTTACCATATAAAATTTCAAGAGCCATTTTAGATACTGTTTCACCTTGTGCAACAGCAGAAGTTAATAAACCTCCTACCATTCCACTATTTAAGTAAAAATCCCAAAGTCCATAAATAGGCACTTGGCTTACTTTTCTTATTTCTTCAAAACTTTGTTTATAGGTGAAATATTGTCCCGTTGTATCTTTAAACAAGAGTACAAATAAAATTGCACTATTTACTTTTTCAAGATTTGAAACTTTTGTTTTTAAATCACTTATATCAAGATTATCTGTATATTCAATAGTAAATTTATTTTTGTATTTTTCAATGATTTTTGCTAAATCTTTTTTTACAGCAAAACCAGTGGTTGAAGTATCATTGATTATTAAAAGATTTTTTAAATTAGGATGTAATCTAGATATTAATTCAAAGTTTTTTTCTATATCAACTTCTTCTGCAACTCCTGAAATATTTTTAAAAGTTAATTTATCCAACATATTTTTGTTGTAGTTATTTATTCCACAAAATAAAACAGGTATATTTTTAAATAAATAATCATAATATAGTTCCATAAAATCAAAAGCATTATTATCACTAATAATAATTAAATCAAATTCTCTTTCTGCAAATTGTTGTTTATAAAGTTTTGCAAGATTTGTAAGATATAAAGGATCATCAATTCTTTTTGTATCCATATAAACAGTTGTTAATTCTATGTTTTTATCTGAAGAGAAGTTTTTTTCTATGGTTTTTGAAATATCATCAGTCCAAATATATCCTTTATGATATGAATGAATTAATAATACTTCTTTTAGTTCATTTGCTTGTAAGAAATTTAAAAAGAGTATGCTAAATAGTAAAAAATATTTCATTATTATCCCCTATTTAGCAATTATATCAAGATTTCACGAAAATCACATATCCTGATTTTGGTCCATGAGCGCCAATAACCAAAGATTGTTCAATGTCTGCTGTTTTAGATGGACCTGAAATAAATACTCCATAACCAGCATCCTCAAAATCGATTCTTTCATATGCTTCATGCATATTGTTTAAAAGTTCATTTTCTTCAATTACAATTATGATATTTTGTACAATAAAATATAAAGCTCTATGTCTATTATTTTCATTCTTCATCCAAATTGCACCATTTTCAGCAACTGCAAAATTTCCTTTTACCACTGCTAAATCAATATTTTTTAAATCATGGGCATCATCAAAATCATTAGCATTAAAATTACCAACGGAACAAAAATCAACATCACTTGCTATTTGTTTTTCATCTGGATAAAGAGCTTTTATTGTTTCATCAAGTTTATCTCTTTCAATTACTAAAGCTTTACCACCTACACTTTCAAGCATTGTAGAAAAGATTTCAAATTTATTTTCAAATTTGATACCAAAATTTTCATAGCTTGGAAGTTTTACACTTTTTACAATATTATTATCTTTAATATTTTTTAATATTTTTTCTTTGCTAGTCATCTAATTCTCCATCTTTGAACATTTCTTTAAAACTTTTTGGAGGCATTTTAGGCAGATCCCTTTGTTTTCCCCAAACATTTGCTTTGTTGTATAAAATAGAATTTGGTAATTTTGGAACAATTTTTCTTGCCATTTTTCCTACGAAGTCAAATAGTATTGGTTTACTCATTAGCCAAGCAGTTACTTTCATTGCTATTTTTTTCTTTGGATCAATTAAATTTGCATTTGCTAAATCTTGTCTTAGACTATAAAGTTGTGAATCTAAATCAATTTTCACGGGGCAAACATTCGTACATGAACCACATAAAGTACAAGCAAATGGCAAAGAATTATGCTTTTCTGGTTCTTTTTTAGAACCTAAAATTGAACCAATTGGTCCTGGAATAACATATTCATACGAGTGACCACCACTTCTTCTATAAACTGGGCAGGTATTCATACACGCACCACATCTAATACAGTTTAATGCTTTTTTATTTTTTTCAGATGCTAAAAATTGACTTCTATTATTATCAACAATAATAATATGCATTTCTCCACCTTCAATTGGTGCATGAAAATGTGAAGTATAAGATGTAACTGGTTGTCCCGTCGCACTTCTTGCAAGTAATCTTGTAAACACAGATAAATCTTCAAGTCTTGGAATAACTTTTTCAATTCCCATTGAAGCAATATGAAGTTTTGGAACACTTGCTCCCATATCTGCATTTCCTTCATTTGTACAAACTACAACACCACCTGTTTGAGCAATTGCAAAATTTACACCTGTTAATCCTGCTTGTGCAGTTAAAAAATCTTCTCTAAGTGCTGCTCGTGCTGCTCGTGTTAGATAAGTTGGGTCGTAATTTCCTTTTTCAGTTCCCAAGTGTTCAACAAAAGTATCAGAAACATCTGATTTTTTTAAGTGAATTGCTGGAAGAACGATATGTGAAGGTGGTTCATTTCTTAATTGAACTATTCTTTCACCTAAATCTGTATCAATAACTTCAATTCCAAGATTCTCTAAATAAGGATTTAAATGGCACTCTTCAGTTAACATTGATTTTGATTTTACAAGTTTTGTAACACCTTTTTCTTTTAAAATCTTTGCAACAATTTGGTTATGTTCAAGGGCATCAAATGCAAAATGAACTTTTATTCCTTTTTTTGTAGCATTTTTTTCAAATTCTAAAAGATAAGTATCAAGATTTGCCATTGTATGAGTTTTTATTTGATTTGCAAATTCTCTTAACTGTTCCCATTCAGGAATTGATTTACTAGCTCTATCTCTTTTTTCTCTTACAAACCAAAGTGCTTGGTCATGCCAATGCATTCTCTCATCATTTGCTACAAATTTTGCTGCATTTACGCTGTGACTACTCATGGTTTAACTCCTGCAAGAATTTCAACAATATGCATAACTTTTATTGGATTTTTATCTCGGTTTATAATTCCATCCATGTGCATTAAACATGACATATCTGCACCTGTCATTATCTCAGCTTTTGAATCTATATGATCTTTAATTCTATCTTTTCCCATAGCAACAGAGATTGCCTCTTCTTGAACACTAAATGTTCCTCCAAAACCACAACATTCATCTTCTCTTTTTAAAGTTACAAGTTCAATATCAGATATTGTATTTAGAAGATTTTTTAATTTTGAATCATAAGGAATATTAAGTTCACTAGCAGTTGCAAGTTTTAAAACTCTATGTCCATGACAAGAATTATGAACTCCTACTTTAAAAGGAAATGAAACATTAAAATTAATATTTTCAATTTTGATAATATCATGGAAAAATTCACAAACTTCATAAATAGAAGCTTTTACTTTATTATAATCTTTGTCATTGTCAAAAAATTCTGCATAATGCTCTTTTACCATTGAAACACATGAACCACTAGGAGCTACGATATAATCGAAATCTTTAAATGTTTTTACAAATTCAATAGCTAACTTTTTTACATCTTTAGAACATCCAGAGTTTGCCATAGGTTGTCCACAGCAAGTTTGATTTAAAGGGTATTCTATTTGTAAACCTTGATTTTTTAGTAGTTTATAGGTTGCTTTACAAATATTTGGATACAACTCATTCATAAAACAGGGAATAAAAAGACCTATTCTCATCTACGCTCCTTATTTTTTTATTAACTAATTCTATATTTTATATATGAGATATATATGATAATTTTATTTTTCCATTAAGATGCTAATATCATTATCTAAATAGTTCTCTCTTATATTTATTTTATTCGATAAACTTTTGCAATAGGTATAAATATCAGTTATATTTAGTTTTGAAAGTTGATCATTTTTTAATAAATTAAAAATAAATGCTTTTTTTGAAGCGTTGAAACAATTATTTATAAAAATAAAAGCTTCATTTTTTTCTAATATATTCATAGCTCCACTACAAATATAATAATCAGCAAAAGGAATTTCATCTTGTAAAATATTTTTAATATAAAAACTTGTATTTAAAAATCTTTTTGATGCAATTTCTATCATTTTTTCTTCACAATCAATTCCTATATATGATTTTGGTTTTAAATTATTATCAAAAAGGTAGTTGTAATATTCTGCAAAACCGCAACCTGCATCTACGATGGTTGATTCTTTTATTTCATTTTTTATAAAACTTGTTAAAACTTCAAATCTTTTATATTGGGTATATTCAGAATTCCAATGAACTCCTTTTGCACTTATTCCATATTTTAAAATTGTTGATTTATAAAATTTATGATTATCTTTATATGCCATTATTCAGTGATTTGTTCAATTTGAACATGATTGTCTTTTATAAATTTTGATATAACTTCAGAATTTGTATGTTCATAAGCTTTCTCATATACAATTCTTCTAATTCCACTGGCAATTAGATTTTTTGAACATTCGCTACAAGGTTCAAGAGTTACATAAATTGTAGCACCTTCAATTGAGATTCCTTTTCTAGCTGCCCAAATAATAGCATTCATTTCTGCATGAATTTCATAAGTTTTTGACCATTCATGGTGATCTTTTGTGTATTCACCATTCCAATGCTCACTACAATTTTTGTACCCAGCTGGAGTTCCATTGTATCCTGTTGATAATATTCTTCCATCTTTTACAATTACTGCTCCAACTTGTTTTGAAACACATTTTGAAGCTTTTGCAATCTCTTTTGCAATATTTATAAAACTTCTATCGTTTAACATTTTATTCCTAAGTAAATTTTTTTTGATTATATCAAAAAGATATTTTAAATAAATAAGTAGGAATTCTATTTGAAACTTAAATAAAGCTTATTTAAATATACAAAAATATATTTATCAGAAAAAATGTGCTATTATGAGAAAAAATTTTATTAAATTAAAAAGGCTTAGTATGGATTTTAAAGATATCAAAGAATTAATAAGAGTATTTGATAAGAGTGAACTTAACAAATTAAAGGTTAAAGAAGGTGAATTTGAAATTTCTATGCAAAGAGGTTTTGAAGCTGGAGTTACAACTGTTACAACATCAGCACCAGTTGCACAAGCTACATATGCTACTCCTGCAGTAACATCAGTACCAGCAATTGCAGAAACTGTAATCGCTCCAAAATTAGGTGATATTATTAATTCTCCAATGGTAGGGACATATTATTCTTCACCTTCTCCTGAATCTCCTTCTTTTGTAGAAGTTGGTGCAACGGTTAAAAAAGGGCAAACTCTTTGTATTTTAGAAGCAATGAAAATTATGAATGAAGTTGAAGCTGAATTTGATTGTAAAATTCTAGAAATTTTAGTTAAAGATGGCTCTCCGGTTGAATATGATATGCCGATTTTTGTTGTTGAAAAATTATAAGAGTTAAATATGGCAGAAATTAAAAAAATTCTAATAGCTAATAGAGGAGAAATCGTTCAAAGAGCTGTTAGAACGATTAGAGAAATGGGTAAAAAATCTGTTGCTGTTTATAGTGCAGGTGATAAAAATGCCTCATATTTAAAACATGCTGATGAAGCTGTTTGTATTGGTGGAGCGAAATCAAAAGACTCATATTTGAATATTCCAGCAATTATAACTGCTGCTGAAATGACAGGTTGTGATGCAATTTTCCCAGGTTATGGTTTTTTATCTGAAAATCAAGATTTTGTTGAAATTTGTAGATTACATAATATCAAATTTATCGGTCCATCTGTTGAAGTAATGGAAAAAATGGCCGATAAATCAAAAGCAAAAGAAGAAATGATAAGAGCTGGAGTTCCAGTAGTTCCAGGTTCAAAAGGTTCAGTTCACTCTGTTACTGAAGGTAAAAAAGTTGCTTTAGAGATTGGTTATCCAATTATGGCAAAGGCTGCTGCTGGTGGTGGTGGAAGAGGAATGAGACTTATTCATGATGAGTCGGAATTTGACCAATTATTTATGGCAGCATCAAGTGAAGCATTAGCAGCATTTGGTGATGGAACTATGTATCTTGAAAGATTTATAAATAATCCAAGACATATTGAAGTTCAAGTTGTTGGAGATTCACATGGAAATGCTATTCATATAGGTGAAAGAGATTGTTCATTACAAAGAAGACATCAAAAAGTTATTGAAGAGTCACCTGCTATCTTATTAAATGATGAAACAAGAGCAAAACTTCATGACGTTGCTGTAAAAGCAACTAAATATTTAAAATATGAAGGTGCTGGAACTTTTGAATTCTTAGCAGATGATAAACAAAATATCTTTTTTATGGAAATGAATACAAGACTTCAAGTTGAACATCCTGTTTCTGAAATGGTTTCAGGTATTGATATTGTTGAACTAATGATTAAAGTGGCTGAAGGTGAAAAAGTTCCACCTCAAGAATCTATAAAATTTAAAGGTCATGCAATAGAGTGCAGAATTACAGCTGAAGATCCAAATTCATTTTTGCCAAGCCCAGGAAAAGTTACTCAATGGATGGTTCCAGGTGGAAGAAATGTAAGAGTTGATTCTCATGTTTATACAAATTATGTAGTTCCTCCTTATTATGACTCAATGATTGGAAAACTTATTGTTTGGGGAAGAGATAGAAATAAAGCTATTAATATTATGAAAAGAGCTTTAGCTGAATTTGAAGTTGAAGGAATAAAAACTACAATTCCATTTCATCAAAAAATGATGGAAAATGAAGATTTTATTTCTAATAACTATGACACAAAATATTTAGAAAACTACAAAAAACTAGACGATTTATAAGAAATAGAGGTTACCTCTTTTTCTTAAAGCTTAAATTTATCTAAAACTAGATATACTCCGAAAAATTATACACATTTATATGCCCATTCTACTTTGATACTTAATCAAAGATTCATTTTCATTAAACTGACTTACTTGCAAGACTCAAATTGCGTTTTAATTGTACATTTATGGGTAAGATTTAATCTAAACTATATAACCGTGTGTATTTTTTAATAAATATATACTAAGGTAAAAAATGACTTTTAACGAATTTAATTTCAAAGAACAGTTACAAGACGCTATTGAATCAGCAGGATTCAAAGAACCAAGTCCAATTCAAGAAGAAGCAATTCCTATTGTTTTATCTGGAAAAGATATGGTTGGTCAAGCACATACAGGTACAGGTAAAACTGCTGCATTTGGTCTTCCAGTGCTTAATATGATGAAGGGACAAAATGGTGTTGAAGCTGTTGTTATTGTTCCAACAAGAGAACTTGCAATGCAAGTATCAGATGAATTATTTAGATTTGGTAAGAATTTAAACTTAAATACAGCAACTGTATATGGTGGACAATCTTATAGTACACAATTAAGAAATATTGAAAGAGCTTCTATTATTGTAGCAACTCCAGGAAGATTTCTTGACTTATTAAGAGGTGGTAAAATTAATATTAAACCATCATTTGTAATTTTAGATGAAGCAGATGAAATGCTTGATATGGGATTTTTAGATGATATTAAAGAAATTTTTACATTCCTTCCAGCTGATAGACAAACTTTGTTATTCTCAGCAACAATGCCTCAAGCTATTAAAAATCTTGCACAAACAATTTTAAAAGATCCTGCTTTTGTTACTTTAACAAAAAAAGATATGACTAATTCTAAAATTACTCAAACATTTTATGTTGTAGATGAAAGAGAAAGAGATGATGCATTAATCAGATTATACGATTACAAAAATCCAACTAAATCTATTATATTCTGTCGCACTAAAAAAGAGGTTGATAGACTATCAACTTTCATGGTATCTCAAGGATTCATGGCAAAAGGTCTTCATGGTGATATGGAGCAAAGACAAAGAGAAGAGTGTATTAAAGCTTTTAAATCATCTAAATTAGAGATTTTAATTGCTACAGATGTAGCTGCTAGAGGACTTGATGTTAATGATGTTTCTCATGTATTTAATTACCATTTACCATTTGATTCTGAATCTTATGTACATAGAATTGGAAGAACAGGAAGAGCTGGAAAAGAAGGTGTTGCTGTTTCAATTGTAACTCCTCATGAGTTTAGAATGTTACAAAAAATTGAAAAAAATATTGGTGCAAAATTAGAATCAAAAATTGTTCCTGATATTGATTCTGTTAAATTAAAAAAAGTTACAGAATTAAAAAATCAAATTGTTGAACAAGAAATTCAAGATTACGCATTAGCATTAATTGAAGAATTAAAAGAAGAATTTGATATTTCTACAATTGCATTTAAATTAGCATCTATGATTTCAGCGTCTACATTTGTTCAAGGTAATAATACTATTGGTAAATCAGAATCTGATATTAAAAGACTTATTGAAAATTCAAGTAGATATGATAATGATGGATCAAGCTCTGGAAGAAATTCAAGAGGTGGTAGAGGTGGAAGATTTGGTGGTTCTAGAGGTGGAGACTCAAGAGGTGGCGATAGAGGTCCAAGACCATCAGGAGATAGAAACTCAAGAGGTGGAGATAGGGATAGAGCGCCAAGAGGTGACAGACCAGCATCTGATAGAGGTCCAAGACCATCAGGTGATAGAGATAGAGCTCCAAGAAGTGATAGACCAGCTGGCGACAGAGCACCAAGACCATCTGGAGATAGACCAGCATCTGATAGAGGTCCAAGACCATCAGGTGATAGACCAAAACCAAGTGGTGATAGAGCTCCAAGAGGAGATAGACCATCGGGTGACAGAAGTAGAAAAAGAGATTAATTCTCTTTTTCACACTCTTTTTTAATTCTCCAAAAATAATCTATAAAATTTATTACTTTAATGATAAAATCTCTTAAATTTAATTAGGAATCTATTATCGAAGCAATATTCTCAGTTTTACCCGTTTACTTTTTCATCTTATTAGGCTTTGTTGCAAAAAAAATTTTCACAGATGAACTTGATGAAAAAAGCTTAGTTATAATATCTTTATACTTTTTCCAACCAATACTTATATTTTGGGGTTTAACAAAATCTCCTATTAATTACGAATTTATTGCCTCTCCTTTTATTTATATTGTTATTGTTCTTATTTCGCTTCTTATATTATTTTTAGTTAATAAAAAGATTTTTAATGACAGAACAGACCAATCTACATATTTAGCAACCGCTTTAGTTGGAAATACGGGAAATATCGGAATTCCACTTGGAATTGCACTTTTTGGTATAGAATCAGTTCCATATACAAGTATTATAAATATTGCAAATGTTCTATTTATCTATATGTTTTCAGTATATTTCTTTGCAAGAGAGCAATATTCATTAAAAGATGCAATTATCTCAATTTTAAAGATTCCTGGTATTTGGCTTGCCTTATTAGCTTTATTTATAAACTATCAAGGAATTACTATTAATAAGCATATTTATAATGCTTTAGAGATGGGTGCATATACTTCAATGGTAATTCAATTATTAATCTTTGGAATGTATCTATTTAGTGTAAAAATTAAATCAATTCCATGGCATTTATCTTTGCATATTAGTTTTGTAAAACATATTTTTTTACCTCTTGTTGGAATTTTTATAGTAATTTACTTTACTAATTTAAACTCATTTGTAGCTTCTATTTTAATAATGGAGCTTATGGTTCCACTTGCAGTTAATAATGTCAATTTAGCAGCTTTATATGGTTGTAGACCATTTAATGTTGCAGCAACAATTTTAATTTCAACAAGCATATTTATTTTTCTATTGTATTTTTATATAGAAATTATAAAATATTTTATAAAGTAGATTTTCATGTGTGGAATTTTAGGAGCTAATTTCTTATCTAATAATTTTAATGATGCGTTGGATTTATTAAATAATAGAGGACCAGATTATAAAAATAGTATAAGCTTTGAAAATAAACAATTTGGACATACAAGACTTGCAATAATTGACTTAAATGAAGAAGCAAATCAACCTATGATTTTTGATGATATTTTACTTGTTTTTAATGGAGAAATTTATAATTATAAAGAATTAATTCATCTGGAACAATTTGAGTGTAAAACTAAAAGTGATAGTGAAGTATTAATTAGACTATACCAAAAATATGGATTTAATTTTTTAAATAAATTAAATGGGATGTTTGCTTTTTGTATTTATGATATTAAAAAAGAGTTATATTTTTGTGCTAGGGATAGGTATGGAAAAAAACCATTTTTTTATTATTTTAAGAACAATAAATTTATTTTTTCCTCATCAATAAAATCAATTTTAAATCTACTAGATTCTAAACCAAATCTAAATAAAGTTGCACTTTGTAAATATATGCAATATTTTGTTCCTTTTGGTGAAGATACTTTTTATCAAGATATTTTTAAATTAGAAGCTTCAACTTATATGATTTACGAGCCAAATAAGCCTCAAGAGCTTCAAAAGAAGAAATATTACAAGATAAACACATATAAAGCTATAAAGGACGAAAAACAAGCTTTAAATGATATTGAAGAGCTTTTAGTTAAAAGTGTTGAATATAGATTAAATAGTGATGTAGAAGTTGCTTCACTTTTAAGTGGGGGAATTGATAGTTCATTTATTTCAGCTTTATATACAAAAATTTCTGGAAAAAGAATAAATACATTTAGCGTGGGTTATGATGAATACAAAAATTATTGTGAATTAGATTTTGCACAAATTACTGCTAATCATATTGGTTCAAATCATACTGCAATTGAAATAAATCATAAAGAGTATATAAAGCATTTTGAAGAAACACTTGATATGTTAGAAGAGCCACATGGTGATAGTGCTGCAATTCCTTTGAATATTTTATCAAAACATATAAATAAAGCTGGAATCAAAACTGTATTATCAGGAGAAGGAAGTGATGAGATTTTTTTAGGTTATGACAATTATTCAAAATTTCTTAAATATTATGAGTTTGAAAAAAGTTTATCTAATAAACAAAATCTATTTTTAAATGATATTATTGGAGCTTTGCAAAATAATACAAAAGAAAGTGAATATTTAAGAAGAATAGTAAAAAAACAAAATCTTTATAACTCTTTTGGAGAAATTTATACAGATATTCAAAGAAAAAGATTATTCAAAAAAGTACCAACATTTAAAAGTGAAACTGCAAAGCAAGATCCAGTTGACTGGATGAGTTACATTGATTTAAAGATTTGGTTAGGGGAAGCACTTTTATCAAAAGTTGATAGAATTTCTATGGGGAATTCTTTGGAAGTGAGAACTCCATTTTTAGATTTTAATTTAGTAAATTATATGTTTAGTGTTGATTCAAATATAAAAGTTGGAGATACAAATAAGTATTTATTGAAAAAGATTGCTTCAAAATATATTCCAGAAGAAATTATAAATAGAACAAAAAAAGGCTTTAATTCACCTTTTAATGAGTGGTTAAATAAAGAGTATAAAGATAAAATTCTTGATGTAATACTTGATGTAAACAATCAAACAAATCTCTTTAATCATGAATATATATTACATATTTATGAATTATCAAAATCAAATAAATTTAAACAACATCTTTATTCACTTTTTGTATTCTCTTTATGGTATAAAAAAGAGTTTCTTTCTTAAGAAAAAAGATTGTAGAATCAATAAATTTAAGATAATAAAAAGAGAAGATATGACTATATTAATACCAGTAGATTCTAAAAAAAGAGATGAATGTATTATTTCATCAATTGAAGAAAATAAAGCTTGGGCATTTGTTACATTAGATGAAGGAAGAGTTGAAAAAATTGAATTTTTTGACAGACGTGAAGATATTTCTTGTTGGATTGATGCGGTTGTTGTTATTAATGCTTTAGAATATGTTTGGCCTTTTATGGATGAAGGAATAATTGCTTTAATTGCTCCAACTCAAAAAAGTATTGATGAAATTGTAGAAGCATTTTTATTCAAAGATTTACATGACTTCTCAATATAATGAAATTTAATAAAAAAGATTTAAATACTCTTAGAAATATTATTGTTTCAAGAAGAGATATTAGAGGCAATAATTTCATAAATAAGAAAGTATCAAATAAAAAACTAAAGGTTATTTTAGAATCAGCACTTAATGCTCCTTCTGTAGGTTATTCCCAACCTTGGGAATTTATTGTTGTTGATGAAGAAAAAAAGAATTTAGTTTATGAGCATTTTACTAAAGCTTTTAATAAAAGTAAAACTAAATTTCTTGATAAGCCTTTGTATAATTCATTAAAGCTTGAGGGAATAAAAGAATCAAATATTAACATAGCTGTTTATTACAAAAAAAGTACATCAAATGTTTTAGGTCAAACATATATGAAACGAACAGGTGAATATTCTGTTGTTTGTGCAATCTTAAATATGTGGTTAACTGCAAGAGCTTTAAATATAGGAATGGGCTGGGTTTCTATTTTGAAACCTAAAAAGATAAATAAGATATTTGATATTGATAAAAATGAGTATAAATTTATAGCTTATTTATGTTTTGGCTATACAAAAGAATTTTACAATGAACCAGAATTAAAAAAACTTAAATGGAATAAAAAAAGAAAATTAAAAGATTGTTTTTTAAAATAGAAAGATTTTACCTTCTATTTTAAAATCCATTTGGATTAAACCCACCAAAATCATCTCCAAAACTATTAAAATCCAAATTTTGTGTATAGGGATTTGAATATCCATTTTGAACAGAAATATTTTGTAATTGCATAATATCTGCTTTTGGATCAATGCCTTGAGGACATACTAAAGTACAAGCGCTACATAATGTACAATCCCAAACCCCATTCGTTTGTATAGAATCAATTATATTTAGCCTATTTGCGTTCTTTTTATCATTTAGATATCTTAACGCTCTTGTTAATGCAAAAGGACCTAGAAACTCTTTATTTATATCATAAACAGGGCATGAACTATAACATGAGTTACAAAGTATGCAATTACTTTGAAGATCAATATTTTTCACATCTTCTTGAGATACTTGTATTGATTCTATATTTGCATCAATTGTTAAATTCAATTTTGAAATCAATAATGTTTCATGTGAAACATCTACAACTAAATCTTTTAAGATATTTGAGTTATTAATTGGTTCAATAAAATCATTTTCATTTAGATTTGTTTTGCATGCAAGTTTTTCTATGCCATTTACTCTTACTGCGCATGAACCACAAACACCACTTCTACAACCACATCTAAATGTTAATGTTGGATCTATCTCTTTTTTTATTTCAATTAAAGCTTGTAGTAAATTTATCTTACGAACATTAAATTCATCTAATTGAGCATTTGATGATAGTTCTTTATTAAATCTTTTTATATTAATTTTCATACTATTTCCTCAAATTTAACAACAATTTTGTCATCAACTTTTTTAATTATTGTATTTTTCTCGTACTTTTGCATTTCTGAAGGATAATCCAGTCTAAAATGACTTCCCCTACTTTCTTTACGATTTAGTGCTGAAATTGAAGCTAATAAAGCAACATTAAGTATATTTCTAAATTCTAAAAATTCAACAAGGTTTTTATTATATGTTTTTGATTTATCTACTATTCCCATATTTTTAATATCTAAATTTAATTCTTCTATTGTTTTTATTAGAGCAGAAATTTTCTTTTCATTTCTAAATAAACCCAAATTATTAAAAAGTAGATTTCCAATATCATCTTTTTTTGTATAAAAATTTATTTTAGTTGAATTGTTATATATATTATTTATATTTTCTTCATCTTCTTTTGCATAATTAGTTGATGTATTTAATTCACCAATGTTTTTTCCATCATTTGATGCATTTATTCCAGCAATTTTTCCAAAAGTGACAATTTCAAGCAATGAATTTCCACCTAATCTATTTGCTCCATGAATAGATGCTTCCGCACATTCACCACAAGCAAAAAGATTTCTTATATTTGTTCTAGCATTTATATCAGTTTTTATTCCGCCCATACTATAATGAGATGCTGGAGATATAGGAAGCAATTGTTCTTCAATTTTTATGTTTGAATAATCATAAGCCAATCTTCTTTCTTGAGGCATTAATTCTTTAATTTTATCTATTCCTAAATGTCTTAAGTCCAAATAAACCTTTTGATTTTTTTCTATTTTTTCATATATAGCTCTTGCAACTTCATCTCTTGGTTTTAATTCATCAATAAATCTATTTTCAAATTCATCAAGTAAATATCCACCCTCGCCTCTAGCGCTTTCACTAATTAATATGTTTGAATTTTCAAGACTTGTTGGATGAAATTGAACAAACTCCATATTAGATAATATTACACCAGCATTAAAGGCAATAGAAATTCCATCTGCCGTATTTGCATAGGAATTTGTTGTGTGATTAGTATAAATTCCAGCATAACCACCTGTTGCTATAATAGTTGTTTTTGCTAAAAATTCTTTTACAATCCCTTTTTTTATATCAAGTGCAGTTACCCCTATACATGAATTATTTTCAATAATTAGATTTAATAATAAATGTTCATTTTCAAACTGAATATTTTGTTTTATACATTTATCATAAAGTGTATGTAATATCTTTAATCCAGTATAATCACTTGAATAACAAGTTCTAATTTTTTTTGTTCCACCAAATTTTCTTTGTGATATTTTATTATCAATTGTTCTATTAAACGGAACTCCAATTGAATCAAGCCAAAAAATAGTTTCTTTAGCATTTTTACACATAATCTTTATATTATCTTTATTTGATAGTTTAGCAGATGCTTTATATGTGTCTTGAATATGAATATCAACACTATCATTGTCTTCGTAAAGAACTGCATTTATTCCACCTTGTGCCTGAACACTTTGGGAATGAGTTGGGTAGGTTTTTGAAAGAACTACAACATTAGAATTATTATTTGAAGCATTTATTGCAGCTGTTAAACCAGCAATACCTGAGCCAATTATTAGTACATCAATCATAACATTAATCCCAAAATTCTTTTAAAGGTTCAGGTTTATCTTTTGTCAAATCAGAATCGAATGAAAATTCATTATTCTCATCATCAAAAAAATTATGTTCAACTTCTTCTTTTGATGCTTCAGGCTTTTCAATAATAAGCTCTTTCTTTGGTTCTTTTTTATTAAGTGCAATTCCATTTTTAAGTGATAAATATTCATTCATGATTTGTTCATAATAGTTGAAATCTAAAAGAATAATTCCTGGTTTTCCATCTCTTAAAACTATAACTTTTTCTAATTCATTTTTGTTTAATTTATCAAAAATATTCTTACTTTTCCTAATTAAGTCAGTTGATGAAAACATTTCATTTGATGTGTATTGTAATAATCCCATTGTTCACCTTTATGTATTATAATATGTATTATAACACAAGTTAGAATTAATTTATAAATTACAAATAAATTTTTTTTATAGTAAGATTTAAATTATAAAAATACTATAAAATAGTCTCTATTAATTAATTTGTTATATAAAATAGTATTTATAATTAGTATTTAAATTAATTAAATATATATATGAATTAAAGGAAATATTTTACAACTGTATTATAATATTGTTTAATAAAAATTGATTTTAAATATGAATTATATACATACTTATAAGTATATATATAATTCATTATTTTAAGATATCACTTTGAGAAAATTTCTTCAGCCCACTCTGTAATTGGGCCTCTTAGAACTTTTTGTAATTTAATTGCATATGTATTTACAAGTTTATTTTCGTTTTTTGTTGACTTTAGTAATGTTGTTAAAGCATTTGTATATTTATTTACATAAAAGTTATCTATTTGTTTATTAGAACCAAGTACCACAACTTTACATGAACTGTCTATTCTTGAAAGAACCATTTGCATTGTTTTGTTTGACATATTTTGTGCTTCATCAATTATAATAAATGCATTAGATAGAGTCCTTCCTCTCATTTCTCCTACCCACATTGTTTCTATTCCATAATTACTAATCATTTGCTCAATTCTCGTTGTGACTTCACTATCATCAAGTTCTGAAACAATAATATCTGGATTTTTTTTATTTCTTTTTCTTTTGTGTTCAGTTCTTATAATATAATCTAAACTATCCATCAATGGATGATTATATATTTTAAATTTTTCTTCAAGTCCTGGTAAGTATCCAACATCTTCACCTTTATCAAGAGATTCGATAGAGTTTCTTATATAAATAATTTTTTGAAAGAATTTTTGTCTAACGAGTTTTAAAGCCCCACTAAGAGCTAAAAGTGTTTTTCCTGAACCAGCCTTTGCTTCTATAATTAAAACGTTGTACAGATGATTTAAAATAGCATCACTAAAGAAAAGTTGTTCTTTATTTAATGGTGTAATTATCTGATCTCTAATTTCATCTTCATTGAGTAAATTTATTCTTTTATTCTGTATATTTGCTAATAAAACTTGATCAGATGATTTAACATTAAAACAATAAGAGAAATTATAAGGTTTATATTCTTTATCAAATTTATCAATTAGTTGATTGTCTAAAAACTCTAAATCTTTAAAATTTATCGTTATATTCTTAGTAAATTCGAATTCAAATACATCTTTATCTTTACCAACAAGAGCATCTGTTTTAATATCAAGAGATATAGCTCTTGTTCTCGCCATTATATCAAGTGATAAAAATTCAACTTGAGTTGTATAATAAATATTTGCAAATTTTGCAATTTCTAAAATTTTTCTATCATTTATGATATTTAAAGATACATTTTTAATGTTAACTTCATACTCTTCTTTTGAAATAATATCTATAAATGTATTTTTGTCATTTATTTTTAATCTAATTATTTTATATAAGTCTCTTTTTATTGATTCAATTATTGTTGCATTTTCAAGAATTCTAGCAAATTCTCTAGCTTGGAAATTTATCTCTTCAAAGCCACTTTTTTTTGTATCAATTTCATCCAAAACAGTTTCTGCAAGAATAATAAGATTATGCCCATTTTGAGAAAGTTTAAAGATATTTGTAGCATCTTCAAGTAAAATATTTGTATCTAAAATATAATATTTTTCAAAGTTCATTAGTTAACCTTTTTAGGCTTCATTATTACATAAGAAATATATGCAAATAGTATAACTATGATTGATGTAAAAAGCAATGAAAAAGATTTTGTAATAACATATCCAACAATTAATATTGCCAACATTGTTGGCATTTCATTGTACATTCTAAAGAATTTTCCACTTTTTTTACAATTATCATGATGTAATTCTTTTCTATATTTCTCAAGTGAAAATGAATAAATAATTAATAAAATTAAAGCTGATAATTTTGCATACATCCAAGGATTTATACTAAGATCCAATAAAATAGGATTTAAAACCAACATAGTTATTCCACTTAATATTGTTGCCCACATTGCAGGAGCGCCAATGTATTTATATATTTTAAATTCTTGGATTTTTACGATTTCAACATATTCTTTTTTATCAATATTTTCTACATGATATACGAATAATCTAGGTAGATAAAAAAGCATTGCCATCCAAGACATAAAAGCTACAACATGAAAAGTTAAAATCCAAGTATAATATTCCATTTTAAACCTCTTTTTTATTTTTTATTTTATTTAACCATTCATTCAAAGTTTTTTCAAACCCAATATTAGAATTTTCATAAAGCAATAAATCTTCTTTTAAATATTCTTGTTCAATGTAACCACCAAAATTATGGGGGTATAAATAGCCTATATGCTGCGAATCAAGATGTTTTGGTATTTCTAGTATATTACCAGCTTTTATCTCTTCTAGAGCTTTATTGACAGCATTATAAGCACTATTTGATTTTGGACTTGATGCTAGATAAATTGCACATTGCGAAAGTATTATTCTTGATTCTGGATAACCTATTTTATTACAAGCAGTCATTGTATTAACTGCTAGATTCAATGCATTTGGATTTGCATTTCCTATATCTTCACTTGCAAAAATTACTAATCTTCTAGTAATAAAATCTACACTTTCTCCACCATTAATTAATCTACTCATATAATAAAGTGCTGCATCTACATTTGAACCTCTTAAAGATTTTATCATGGCACTTGCTAAATCATAATGTGTATCAGATGATGAAACACCATCGCCTATTACATTTTCTCTTAACTCTCTTAACAAATTTAGCTCAATATTTTTTGAAACTTTATATGCAAAGTTTAGAAGTGTAAGCATTGCTCTTGCATCTCCTGAACTTGAAGTTATCAAGTATTCTAAAGCAAGAGGTTCGATATTTATCTCTATATCTTTTAAAGCAATATCAAGAATTTTATTCATTTCATCTTTTGTAAATGCTTTAAACTCATATAAAAATGATCTTGAACGAATTGCAGATGTTAATGTAAAAAATGGATTTTCTGTACTAGCACCAATAATTAATGCGTCATAATTTTCCATAATAGGAAGTAGTACTTCTTGTTGGTTTTTTGAAAGTCTATGAACTTCATCAATAAATATTAAAGGTTTAATAAGACTACCTTTGTATCTATCAAATACTTTTCGTAAATCTTCTACTTTTATACTTGTAGCATTAAAGTAAAAATAATCTGTGTTGATTTCGCGAGCGATAATTTTTGCTAAGGTTGTTTTGCCAGTTCCTGGTTTTCCATAAAAAAATAGATGAGGAATATCTTTTTGTTTGATTAGTTTATAAAGTGCTTTATCTTTTGCGATAATATGAGATTGACCAACAAAAGTTTCTAAACTTGTTGGTCTTAGTTTATTAGAGAGGTCTATCATCTTCATTCATAAAGATTCTTAGATTTTTGTATTCCTCTTTAGTTAAAAATCTTGTTTTTCCTGTAGGAAGATTATTTAAAGAAATTCCACCATATTCTAATCTTTTTAAATCAAGTACATCAAGTCCAAAATGGGCAAAAAATCTTCTTAATTCTCTATTTTTACCTTCAGAAATTACAACTTTAATTTTAGAAAATTTTTCACTATTTGTTAGAATATCATAGGCTAAAAATGGAGCAAAACTCATAGATTTTATTTTACTTGTTTTAAAAGCTCCACCTGTAGCATCTTCAATTTCTAAACCATTTTGCATAGCTTGTTCAACTGGTTTTGTAATTACACCATTAACTTTAATTTTATAAACTCTTTCTAAATCAGAGTGCATTAATGCATCAACAATTTCAACACTATCAGATAAAAGTAATAGGCCTTCACTGGCATAATCAAGTCTTCCAACACTTAAAAAGTGTTTGTATTTATGATCTAATGAATCATAAATAGTACGTCTCCCTTGTGGATCTTTTTTAGAAACAATTTCACCTTTTGGTTTATTGTAAACGATTACAGTACTTATTTTATTCTTGTCTTCTCTAATCGTTTTCTTACCAATATGTACTTCATCACTATTTGAAACTTTTGTTGCAAGATTTACTACAACTTTACCATTTACTTTTACTCTACCCTCTTCTATTAGCTTATCAGCTTCTCTTCTTGAGTAGTTACTATTGTGAGATAAAAATTTATTTAATCTTACTAACTCTTCTTGTATTTCTTCACTCTTTTTTTTCATTTTATACCAGCTTCTATTAAATCATGAATATGCAATACACCAACTAATTTATCATTCTCATCAGTTACAATTAATAGTTGAATTTTATAATCTTCTATTATTTGTAGGGCATCACTTGCTAAAAGCTCTTTATTTTTTAACCTTTTTGGATTTTTTGTAGCAATATCTTCTACTTTACAGTCCATTGAAAAATTATCATTCATTAAAGCTCGTCTTAAATCTCCATCACTTAAAAGTGCAATTACCTTTTTATTTTCATTTTCAATAATTACACTTCCAAGTCTTCCTTCGCTCATTACTAAAATTGCATCTTTAAGCTTTGTTTCACGTGAAACAACAGGAAGATTATCTTTTCGTAACAAATCATCAACTTTAACAAAAAGTTTTTTACCTAAGCTTCCACCTGGGTGAAAAGATGCAAAATCTTCTTTTTTAAAGTTTCTTTTTTTCATTAAACAAACAGCTAATGCATCACCCATTGCCATTGTTAAAGTTGTAGAAGACATTGGTGCGGCATCAAGTGGGCAACCTTCTTTTTCTACATTTATATTTATAAAAATATCTGCATATTTAGCAAGTGTTGATTTAGGATTTCTAGCCATTGCAATTAAAGGAATATTAAATCTCTTTAAGTGAGGAAGAATTTGAACTAATTCATCACTTTCCCCACTATATGATATTCCTAAAACAATATCTTCTTTACCAACCATTCCTAAATCACCATGCATTGCTTCTGTGGGATGAAGAAAAAATGAACTTGTTCCTGTACTTGCAAGTGTTGCTGCAATTTTTGTTCCTACAAGGCCAGATTTACCAACACCTGTAACAATAAGTTTTCCTTTTGAATTTATAATTAAATCAATAGCTTTTTCAATATCAAAAGAGATAATATCAGCCGCTTTTTCTAGCTCTTTTGCCTCAGTTAATAAAACATCTTTTACTATTTGCTTAAAATCCATTTTTATTCCTTATTGAACGAAGATTGTTGGAACTATCATTGGGTATTTTTTGTATTTTCTTGTACAATGTTTTCTTACTACTTTTCTTAGTTCATCTTCTAAAATTCTACTATTTTTAAGAATTCCTGGTTTAATGTTTTCTAAGAATACAGTTAATAAATCTTCAATTTCTTTTGCAAAGAATTTATCTTGTTTATCAGGAACTAATCCAAATGACGTCACTTTTGGTCTTTGTGCCATTGTTCTATCATCTTCATTGATTTGTGCAACAATCATAACAACACCTTCGTTTGCCATTGTTTGTCTATCTAAAATAACGTCATCCGAAATTTTATGATTTAATTGATTGTCAATATAAACTTTTCCAGTTTTAACTGTTTTTACTTTTTTAAGATATTTAGGACTTACTTCAATTTGCTCACCATCACTCATGATATAAACATTTCGCTCTAATACACCACAATCAATACCTGTTTGACCATGTTTTAATGCATGATTATATTCACCATGCACAGGTAAAAAGAATTTAGGTTTAACAAGTCTTAACATTAATTTTTGCTCTTCTTGAGATGCATGCCCAGATACGTGAATATCACTATACTCTTGGTAAGCAACTTTAGCTCCAGCTTTTAATAAGTGATTAATAATTCCAGATACACTTCCCTCATTTCCAGGAATTGCTTTTGCAGAAAGAATTATTAAATCATCAGGTTTAATTTTAATATGTCTGTGTTCATGAATTGCCATTCTATAAAGTGCTGACATTGATTCACCTTGTGAACCAGTTGTTACTATTAGAATTTCATTATCATTATATTTGTTTATTTCATGTGCTTCAATAAATTGATCTTTAGGAAATTTAATATAACCAAGAGTCATTGCTAGATCTAGATTTTTTTCCATTGATCTACCAATAACACAAATTTTTCTTCCAAATGTTATTGCTCTCTCAATTGCTTGTGCAACCCTATGAATATTTGAAGAGAAAGTAGACATAAGAACTCTACCTTTTGCACCTGTAAATAATCTATCAAAAGTAGGACCAACAGTTTTTTCAGTTCTTGTAAATCCTGCTGAGTGAGAGTTTGTTGAATCTGATGTTAAAACTAAAACACCTTTTTCACCATAATGAGCAAGTCTATGTAAATCTGTTGGTAATCCATCGTATGGAGTATGGTCGATTTTAAAGTCACCTGTATGAATCATTGTTCCAGCTTCTGTTGTAACAGCAATACAAGAACAGTCAATAATAGAGTGAGTAACATGTATCCATTCTACTTCGAATTCACCAATTTTAATAGGAGTTCTTTTTTCAATTGCTCTTAAAAAAGATCTATGTTCTCTCATTTTATGTTCATCAAGTTTTGAACCAATCATTTCAAGTGGTAATGATGTTCCATAAACTGGAAATTGCATTTCTTTGAATAAATAAGGCATTGCCCCAATATGATCTTCATGTCCATGAGTAATAATAATACCAACAATTTTATCTTTGATTTCTCTAATATAAGTGAAGTCAGGAATTAAAATATCAACACCATGCATATTTTCATCAGGGAAACTCATACCAACATCAACAATTATTGCTTGATTCTCGCTTTCAATAACCATCATATTTCCACCAATCTCACCTAACCCTCCAAGTGGAGTAATTTTAAGTTTGGCATTAGTATTTAGATTTAATTTATAATGAGGATTTAATCTATCTCTATGTATTTTTTCGTTGATTAAATAGGCTTTTTTAAGATCTGTAATCCAACCATCACCTTTTACTTGTTGCACAGCTTGAGGATCTCTTGCAACTTTTGGTTTAGGTTTTCTTTTTTTGAAAGGTTTTTTAATTTCGCCCTCTATATTTTCTGGAGCAGTTTCATTTTGATTAGCTTCATTGCTAACAACAACTTGTTCTTCTTTATTAATTTCTTCCATCTTTTACCCTTGTATGCATTTGGCTATACAAAGATGAACTTACTTCATGAGGTCTAACATTATCATCAATATTTAATTCTTTATAAATCTCAAAGATGGCATCTTTAGATAATACAGAAGTGAGATTTTTGGAAAGTTTCTTTCTAGGCTGAACAAAACAGGCTTTCAAAAACTTATTAAAATCTTTATCAAGGTATTTATCAATATCTTTTTTGATATAAAGAATTGAAGATATTATCTTTGGAGGTGGATCAAAAGATTCAGGTGGAACATCAAAAAGTATTCTTGAATCAATGCTAATTAATTCCGTAATAATACCTAGTGATGAATAATCTTTATCATTAACTTTCGCAGTAAATTTTTCTGCTACCTCTTTTTGAACCATTACAATAATGTGTTCACAATTTTTATCTTCAAATGCTCTTAATATAATGTTTGTTGCAATATAGTATGGTAAATTTGCAATTAAGTCATATTTACCATCATGTAAGGTTTTTTGCTTATCCCAAGCTACTAAAACATCTGTGTGAATCAGTTTTAGTTTACCCTCTTCTATTTGTATTGCAAACTTAGACTTTAAGATACTTATTAAATCAGTATCAACTTCATAGGCAGTCATATCTTTGTACTTGACTAAATTTTTGGTCAAATCACCTAATCCAGGCCCAATTTCCACCATATAATTATTGTTGTTGGGCATCGATTGGATGATCTTATCCAAAATAGTCGTATCTTTTAAAAAGTTTTGTCCGTATTTTTTTTTTGCTTTTACTTTTTTCATAATTGCAAGGAGTATATCTGCTTTTAACTTACAATTAGATAAGATAATATTTAGTTATTAAGAAGGATTATATTTGAGTAGTTTTGCAAAAAGAATAATACCGTGTTTAGATGTTGATAATGGAAGAGTTGTAAAAGGTGTAAATTTTGTTGGATTAAGAGATGCAGGTGACCCTGTTGAAGTCGCAAAAAGATATAACGCAGAAGGTGCTGATGAGCTTACTTTCTTAGATATTACAGCTAGCCATGAAAATAGAGGAACTATTGTTGATATTGTAAAAAAAGTTGCTCAAGAAGTTTTTATACCATTAACAGTTGGTGGAGGTATTCGAAAACTTGAAGATATATACGCTTTACTTAATGTTGGTTGTGACAAAGTTTCGATTAATTCATCGGCTGTTTCAAATCCAGATTTGATAAACGAAAGTTCAAAAAGATTTGGTTCACAATGTATTGTTGTAGCAATTGATGTAAAAAGAGTTCACGATGGTTCTTACCATGTTTTTGTAAAAGGTGGACGTGAAGACACTGGACTTGATGCATTAGCTTGGGCAAAAGAGGTTTATGATAGAGGTGCAGGAGAAATACTTTTGACTTCTATGGATACTGATGGCGCTAAAACGGGATTTGAATTAAATATTACAGGACAAATTTCAAAGCTTGTAGATATTCCAGTAATTGCAAGTGGAGGAGCAGGAACTATGCAACATATAAAAGAAGCTTTTGAATGTGGAGCAAGTGCTGCACTTGCTGCTTCAATATTTCACTTTAAAGAAATAGATATTATGGACTTAAAAAGATATTTAAGAGCAAATAATATTCCAGTAAGAATATAAAAGAAAAAGGATAAAAAATAAAAAAAATATTTTTTGGAATGACGTTGTGTATATTACCAATTATGTCATTTTCTTATGGATTAAATTTTAATAAAGGTTTTTCAAAAGTTGTAAATCCTGATTTACTAACAACAAGTATTGATGTTAGTATTCAAAAGAAAGATGAAAATGCAGTTAATATTGAAATTGAAAAGTTTAATAATTTTATAAAAAAAACTACTAATGTAACTTTAAAAAATGGGAGCTTTACATTAAGTCCCAAATACAAATATTATGATAATAAACAAGAGTTTATTGGATATATTGGAAATATAAGATATTCAGCTGAATCGAAAGATGCAAAAGAGTTAAATACTTTTATGGATAAATTAATTTCAATAAAAGACAGCATAAAATCAGACGATGTAAAATTGAATATTTCAAATGTTGCATGGAATATAAGTGATGATTTACAAAACAAAAGTTTTGATGATTTAAGACTAGATGCGATTCATTGGATAGAAGCTTATTCAAAATCTTTATCTATTTCAATATCTAAAAATTGTGAAGTTACAAAAATAAATATTTCTGAAACAAACACAGGAAATATTGCTTATGCTAGAAGTGAAATGTTATATTCAACTATGTCAAAAAAAGTTGCTGATGTTGTACCTATAAATAGTGAGCAAAATATCACAATAAGTCCAAATTTTGTATTGGAATGTAAATGATTATTTGTGCTGGAAGAAATGAAACATTTGCTTTTGCTCACCCTATTGGAGTTGGCTTAATAGAAAGTGCAATAAACCTTACAAGAATGTGTCTATTTGATAAACCAGATTATCTACTTTTTGTGGGAAGTGCTGGATCTTATGGTAATTATAAAGTTTTTGATATTGTTGAATCAAAAAGAGCTTCAAATATCGAACTTGGATTTTTGACACAAAGTGCTTATACACCACTTGATAATGTTTTGGAATCAGAAAATAAATTTGCAAGAAATGACACAATTGTAAACTCATCAAATTATATATCAACGAATGAAAAATTATGTAAAGAGTTTAATGAATATGGTGTTGGAATTGAGAATATGGAATTTTTTTCAATTTTAAGTGTAGCAAAAGAGTTTGAAATTCCAGTTGCTGGAATATTTGTAATAACAAATTATACAAATGAAAATGCCCATGAAGATTTTATAAAAAATCACAAAGAGGCAATGGAAAAACTAACAAAATATTTACTTGAAAAAAATATAATAAAATAAAATACTGGAAATTATAATGGCAAAAGAAGGACTACCATCTATATATGATTACTCATTAGATGAATTAAAAGAAAAATTAAAACCATCATTTAGAGCAAAACAAGTTTATAACTGGCTTTATAAAAAATATGCAAACTCTTATGATGAGATGAAAAATATTCCAAATGAATTAAAAGAAGATTTAAAAGCAAACTACCCAATTGATGTTATGGAAATTGTTAAAAAAGAGCAAAGTATTGATGGAAGTATTAAATATCTTTTTAAATTAAGAGATAACCACACAGTTGAAGCTGTTTTACTTTTAATGAAAGAGAAGAAAAAAGATGAAGATGGAAATATTGTCCGAAGTGAAAAATATACTGTTTGTATCTCATCACAAGTTGGATGTAAAGTTGGATGTACTTTTTGTCTAACAGCAAAAGGTGGATTTGTACGGAATCTTACAGTTGGAGAGTATATAGCTCAAATTGTAAATATAAAAAGAGATAACGATATAGCTGAAAATAAAGCTTTAAATATCGTGTATATGGGAATGGGCGAACCACTTGATAATTTTGAAAACTTTATAAAAGCAGTTTCTATTTTCTCAGAACTTGATGGACTAGCAATTTCAAGAAGAAGACAAACAGTTTCAACATCTGGAATTGCTTCTAAAATTGAAAAACTAGGACAAATTGATTTAGGAATACAGTTAGCAATTTCTTTACATGCCGTTGATGATGAGTTAAGAAGTGAATTAATTCCCATGAATAAAGCATATAATATTGCTTCAATTATTGATGCTGTTAAAAAGTTTCCAATAGATACAAGAAAAAAAGTTATGTTCGAATATTTAGTAATTAAAAATAAAAATGATTCTGTTGAAGCTGCAAAAAAACTAATCAAACTTCTAAATGGAATTCAGGCAAAAGTGAATCTTATTTTCTTTAATCCATATCCCGGAACAACATATCAGCGTCCAGAAGTGGAAGATATGTTAAAATTCAAAGATTATTTAAATGAACGAGGATTGATTTGTACTATTAGAGAATCAAAAGGTATCGATATATCAGCTGCTTGTGGGCAGCTAAAGGAGAAGGAAGCAAATGGGAATTCTTGAGATATCTCTATTGGTTTTTATAGCAATTGTTGCAATTGTTACAGGCGTAGGATTTTATATACAAAATAAAAAAGAAGAGGAGAAATAATTTAATGGCAATTACAAGATTTGCACCAAGTCCAACAGGATATTTACACATTGGTGGACTAAGAACATCACTTTACAACTATTTATGGGCTAGAAAAACAAATGGTGAATTTAGACTAAGAATTGAAGATACAGATACAGCAAGAAACAATGAAGAAGCAATGAAAGCAATTATTAGTGCATTTGATTGGGTTGGATTAAATTATGATGGTGAAGTATTTTATCAATCAAAAAGAACAGATATATATAAAGTTTACATTGACAAACTTTTAGAAAATGGGAATGCTTATAAATGTTATATGAGTAGAGAAGAACTTGACGCTTTAAGAGCAGCTCAAGAAGCAGCAAAACAAAATCCAAGATATGATGGAACTTGGAGACCTGAAGAGGGAAAAGTTTTACCACAGATTCCAGAAGGAATAGAGCCAGTTATTAGAATAAAAGCTCCATTATCTGGAACTATTGAGTTTGAAGATGGTGTAAAAGGTTCTATGAGATTTGATGCTAACCAAGTTGATGATTTTGTAATCGCTAGATCAAATGGAATGCCAACATATAATTTTGTTGTTGCTATTGATGATGCGTTAATGAATATGACAGATGTAATCAGAGGTGATGACCACTTATCAAATACTCCAAAACAAATTGTAGTTTATAATGCTTTAGGATTTAAACTTCCTAAGTTTTACCATGTTCCAATGATTAATAATCCATCAGGGAAAAAACTATCTAAAAGAGATGGTGCAATGGATGTTATGGATTATAAAAACCTAGGATATTTACCAGAAGCTTTACTTAACTTTTTAGTAAGACTTGGTTGGTCAAATGGTGATCAAGAGATATTTTCAATGGAAGAGATGTTAGAACTATTTGACCCCTCAAATATTAATAAATCATCATCTTCATATAATGGTGAAAAGCTTTTGTGGTTAAATTCTGAATATATAAAAGCTGTTTCAAATGATAGATTATTAGAGGAATTAAAATTCTTTGATTTAGATTTATCTCATCATTCTAAAAAAACAGAACTTTTAGATTTATCAAAACAAAGAGCTCAAACTTTAGTTGAATTAAAAAAATCTATTACAGATATTTTAGAAGTTCCAACTTCTTATGAAGAAAGTGGAGTTAAAAAGTTTGTAAAAGAAGATACAAAAGATTTCCTAGAAAAATATCTTGAACTATTAGAAAAAAACAAAGATGAATTATATAATATTGAAAATGTTGAGGCAATTACAAAACCATTTATTCATGATTTAGGCTTGAAATTCCCACAATTATTTCAACCAATTAGAATAGCATTAACAGGTGGAACACAAGCGCCTTCTGTTTATGATATTATCGCTATCCTTGGCTTTAACGAAGTTTCTGCAAGGTTAAAAGAAGCCTTAAAAAGAAATTTCCAAAATACTTGATTATTTAATAATAATCTGGCATAATAACTACACATTTACAAAGGACAAAATAGATGAATATTTACGTAGGTAATTTATCATATAGAATGAATGATAAAGAGTTAGAAGAAGTTTTCTCAAAATTTGGTGCAGTAAAAAGTGCAAAAGTTATCATGGACAGAGAAACAGGAAAATCTAAAGGATTTGGTTTTATTGAAATGGAAGACTCAGCAGCTGGAACTAAAGCAATTGAAGCTTTAAATGGTAATGAGAATGAAGGTAGAACTTTAAGAGTTAATGAAGCACAACCTAGAGCTGAAAAACCTAGAAGACAATTCTAATCTAAAAAAGTAGTGTTTTTTTAAATCACTACTTCCTTTTTATACAAAAAAACAATCAAAAACAATTTCTTTTTTTATGTTATAATTTTTCAAGGATTATTATGAAAATATTATTATTAGAAGATGATTTAATACTTAATGAAATTATAGAAGAACATCTACTTTCACAAAATTATGAAGTTAGTGCAGTTTATACTGGTTTAGAAGCACAAGATTTACTATACAGCCAGAAATTTGATTTATTACTTTTAGATGTAAATGTTCCAATTCTTAATGGTTTTGAACTATTAAAAGAGTTGAGACAAAAAGAGATTTATACACCAGCCATATTTTTAACTTCCCTAAATCAAGTTAGTGACATTGAAGAGGGATTTAAATCTGGCTGTGATGACTACATAAAAAAACCTTTCGAACTTAAAGAGTTGGATATTAGAATAAATAATATAAAACGACTCTTTAACATAAATCCAAACAATTTAATTGAAATATCAAAAAATACATTTTTAGATAAAAAAAATCTTTTAATTAAAAAAGAACAAAATAATATACATATAACCAAAAAAGAGTGTGAGGTTCTAGAATATTTAATAAATAATAATACAAAAGTTGTAAGTATTGAAGAGCTTAGTTTAAATGTTTGGGCTTATGAAGATGCTCCTATTTCATCGACAATTAGAACTTATATAAAAAATCTTAGAAAGATTTTAGGTGATGAATATATTATAAATCTACGAGGAGTTGGCTATCGATTTAACAAGTAGTGAAAAAAGCACATATTTTAGATTTTTATTATTATATTTAGGTTCTTCTTTTGTTCTAATGTTTTTTATTGCAGTTCTTTATTATCAAAATGAAAAAATTCTTTATTATGATTTAACTAAATCAAATATGCAAAATGAAGTCTCTAAAATTTCATCTGAAATTATACTTTCACATATGAGTGGGAATAAATTTGATAAAGAAAAATTACTTGAAACAGAAAATTATAAAATCTCTTTTTATGACAAAAATCAAAATAAAATATTTGGAAATCTTGATGAAAATATCGATTTCTCAAAAAAGATTATAGATACAAAAAATAGTTTTATTTTAGTAGATGATTCAGTTTTAGGGCATTTAGATATATATTATATTGCTTTAAAAGAGAATATGTATTTTAAAAAAATAGAAGAATTAAAACTAAATATTATCAGTATATTTTTTATTATTTATTTAATTATTGCACTTATTGGATTTTATTTAGCAAAACTTTTTTTAAGACCTATTCGTGAAGAAAGAGTTAAATTAAACAACTTTATAAAAGATACAACACACGAATTAAATACTCCAATTAGTGCTATTTTGATGTCAACTGAAAACAAAAATCTAAGTGAAAAACAAATAGAAAGAGTAAGAATTAGTGCAAAGAGAGTTTCTGAAATTTATAGTGATTTAACCTATTTGTTTTTAGAAAATAAAGAGACAATTAAAAATATTCAAGAGTTTAATTTAAAAGATTTGATAAGTGAACAAATGGAATATTTGGATTTAATTGCCACAAAAAAAAGAGTAAAAATAAATAAAAATATTGAAGATTTTGATTATAAAATAGATAAAGATGATTTTATTAGAATCTTTAATAATTTAGTTTCAAATGCTATAAAATACAATAAAATGGGTGGAATAATAGATATCTCACTTCAAAATAATATATTAAAAATATCAGATAGTGGCATTGGAATAGAAAAAGATAAAATTAATGATATTTACAAAAGATATTATAGAGCAACAAATGAACAAGGTGGTTTTGGTATTGGTTTGAATATCGTAAGTTATATTTGTAGTTTTTATAAAATAAAAATTTTGGTTGAATCTCAAATAGATGAAGGTACGACTTTTACTTTAACTTTTTAGTTTCTGCACATAAACTCCTCATAAAAAAAATAAAATACTCTTAATTTAATACCTTAGGAGTATATCAATGCAAAATATAATCAAAATAGTTTTAGGAATTTTTCTTACATTTACTTTTTTAAATGCTGAACTTTTAGAGCAAAATGGTGAAAAAGATGGCTTTAATGTAAAACTTACTTCAACAAAAGCTTTAGTTGCTGGAAGTAATGAATTTTTAGTTGAATTATCAAAAGATTCAAAAGTTGTTGAAACTGCTAAAGTAAAAGCAAAATTCTTTATGCCTGAAATGCCAGGAATGCCTTATATGGAATCAGAAGATAATGCTACTTTAGTTAATGGAGTTTATAAAATGAATATAAATCTTCCAATGAGTGGAACTTGGCAATATCAACTAAAATTTAAAACAGATGACGGAGTTGTTCATACTATTAAAGGTAGTGTGAATTTATAATGTTAAGAATATTACTAAGCTCATTTCTTGCTAGTTCACTATTGAGTGCTATAACAATAGATGAGCTAGTAAAAAATAGTTTTGAAAAAAACTATGATTTAAAAAGTTTAAATAAATCAATAAAAGTAGCAGATGAACAGATAAAAGTATCTAAAAATTGGGAAAATCCAATGCTTGCTTTTAAAGTAAATAACATTGGATTAAATAAACCTCTATCGAATCAAAAAGAGTATGGTGTTGAACTTTCACAAGTTATTCCTATTGGAAGAACTCTTGATATTGAAGAGAATATTGCTAAAAAAGATAGAAATATAAAACAGTTTGATTTAGAAGATAAAAAACTTGAACTTGAATCAAAAATCTATGAGTACTCATATAATATTTTGATTTTAGAAAAACGATATAAACTAATAGAAAACTATTTAAAAAATATAGAAAAACTAGAAGAGTTATATAGTTCTTTATATAAATATCAAAAAGCCTCTTTAAATGAAGTCT